>DWYB01000061.1 GCA_019118885.1 Candidatus Mediterraneibacter surreyensis
CGGGTCATAGTGGGAGAAGAACAGGCTCTCTCCTGTGTCCAGCGCCCGGATCTTCTGCATCTCTTCCTCGGTCAGCGCAAAATCAAAGATCTGGAAATTCTCCTCCATCCGTTCCCTGTGCGTAGACTTCGGGATCGCCACGACGCCGCTCTGAATGAGAAAACGCAGCGCGGTCTGTGCGGCCGTCTTCCCATATCGCTTCCCAATCTCAACGAGCACCGGATTCTGGAAGAAATTATTTTTTCCTTCTGCGAACGGTCCCCAGGACTCAATCTGAACGCCCCGGTCTTTCAAATACTTCCGCGCGGTTTCCTGCTGCTGGAATACATGAGTCTCGATCTGGTTGACCGAGGGCTTGATCTCCGCGAAATGATAAAGATCGATCAGACGGTCCGGATAGAAGTTTGACACTCCGATCGCCCTGACTTTTCCCGCTTTATATGCTTCCTCCATCGCCCGGTAAGTTCCATAATAATCCCCGAACGGCTGGTGGATCAAAAGAAGATCCAGATAGGATGTGCGCAGTTTTTGAAGGGATTCTTCGATCGACGCCTTTGCCCTCTCATAACCGGCATTGCTGATCCATACTTTTGTAGTGAGGAAAAACTCTTCTCTCGGCAGGCCGCTCTTTGCCAGCGCGTTTCCCACGCCTTCTTCGTTTCCATACGCCTGCGCGGTGTCAATGCTCCGGTATCCCACATCCACTGCATCCAGCACACAGCGCTCTGTCTCTTCCGGCGGAGTCTGGTACACTCCATAACCGAGCATGGGCATTTTCACACCGTTATTTAATTCTACATATTCCATCTGTCATACCTCCTGCTATTCAAAATCTTTCGTATTGGTTCGCAGCAATCTTTCTCTTACTTCTCTGCTGCTGGTTTTATTTTACTTTTTTGTATGGAGAATGTACAATAAGAATACAGGAATGCAGATTTCATATGATGAATACTGAAAACGAATAAAGAAGCAGGCGGGTCCTGGACTGATCCGCCGAAAGACAAGGAGGTTGTTATGTTTACATTAGAAGAACTGGAACAATTCGCCGCATTTGCGGAAGCCGGCACCCTCTCCCAGGCTGCGGAAAAGCTCCATATCTCACAGCCCACGATCACGCGGACCATGCAGCATCTGGAGGAGTGCTTCAAAGTCCCCCTGTTCGTCCGTGGGAAGAACAGGATCTCTCTGAACGAGACCGGGCGCTTTGCTGTGGAGCAGGCTCGCCGGGTCCTCGATGCAGCAGACTCCGCCCTGAGGCAGGTGCAGGATTACGACCGGAGCCTGCGCACCATCACAGTCAGCTCCTGCGCCCCGGCGCCGCTGTGGTATGTGCTTCCCGCACTCTCCTCCGCATTTCCCCGCATGACGATCGCATCCTCCCTGAAAGATTCCGCCAGCGTATGGGAAGACCTTTCTTCTGATCTGTGCAGAATCGCTGTCCTTCCTCACGAGAGCCGGGACGACCGTTTCCTGTCGTTTCCCTTCCTCAGGGAACGCCTGTTCATCTGCGTCCCTCCGTCCCATGCACTCGCCGGGAAAACTTCTGTCACATTCCGCGACCTGAACGGATTTAATTTTCTCCTCAAGTCAGAGATTGGCTTCTGGGACGGGATGTGTCGGGAGAAAATGCCGGCCTCACATTTTCTCGTGCAGAACGATGAGTTTGAATTTAACGAACTGGTCCGCAGCTCTTCCCTGCCCTGCTTCGCCACAGATCTCGCAGATGATCCTGACGGGCTTCTCTCCGGACGCGTCCTCGTCCCTCTCACGGACCCGGAAGCTGATGTGACCTATCACCTTGCCTGCCGTAAGGAAAACACGGATTACCTGACTCCTTTAAGAGAACGGCTCCCGCAGCCTCAGGGAAGCACCGGCGCAGGACGGAAATTCAGATAGTCACCGGACACCAGCATGTATCTGATCCCGTGAAATTCTCCGAGAATGCTGTCCCCGAAGCGGCTCTCCCCGTGACAGTGGGAATAGACGACCGCGGAAACGCCGTATTCCTCCGCAATCTCCGTAAACGGCGAAGTCTCTTCCAGAATATTCGTCGGCGGATAGTGGAGGAACATAATAAACTTCCGGTAACCTGCCTCCGACGCCTTGCGGAAAGACTCCCGGAGCCGCCCCATCTCCCGCTCCACCAGTTTTTCCGCCCGGGCTTCTTTCTGTTCATCCCACCCGGTGATATTCCCCCACCGGTCCAGATAGAACGGACCTTCAAAAGTAAAGCCCTTCGTTCCCACCAGGGCATAGTCCTCATATACTGCGAAATTATTCTGCAGGAAAAACAGCCTGTCCTTATATTCCTCGTTCAGCCGCTCTGTCTTCTTCGCGTCCCAGAACATGTCGTGGTTTCCACGGAGCAGGATCTTCCGTCCCGGCAGGCGCTCGATGAAGGCGAGGTCCTCCCTGCACTCAGGCAGCTTTCTCCCCCAGGAGTGGTCGCCTGTGAGCACAAGTGTGTCGTCCGGCTTTACGATCCGGTTTACATATTTTTCAATCTTTTTCTCGTGGCGCTTCCATACGCTTCCGAAGATGTCCATGGACTTGTCGGACTGGAAGCTTAAGTGGAGATCGCCGAGGGCGTAGAGGGACATGGGGTGCTCCTTTCTTTCAGCATCAAACCTGTTTTTTCTCAATCATGCAGCGCTTTTTGAAGAAAGCAATTCCGTAACAGAAAACCTGATCGTAATCATCCTCGAACTCTTTTGCATACATTTTCTCATCAATCTGCTGGATCGCTCTTTCGCAGTCATTGTGCAGTGTCTCCAGTGACCTGGCATACTTTGCTTCAAAAACTGCCACTCGTCCGTCAACTGAATCGTAAACGACGATGTCGCTTCTGCCCTCTCCATGTTCTTTGTTGGATTCAACCGTATATCCTGCCCCTGCAAAAATTCCCGCAAGAAATGCATGATAAAAATCTTCTTTATAGTCATGGTAACTGATCGTTTTGCGGAGCAGGCGGTTCATCTCTTTGGTCAGACTCTCACTGTCGCCGTTCCAGACAGCCTCAAACAGTGCTTTTCGGTCCCATGTCTTTGCACTGTCGTCAAACCATTTTATAACTGTCGATTCGAAAATCTCCCTGATCTCAAGATTCGGTATCATCAGCGCAGTCTCATTTTCGCGTATTGGAAGAGACAGCTCGTTTTCCCTTACCCCTGTCAGGTACCCTGTCAGATACAGGATGCTCCACAGATTGTCTTCCGAAGAATGCAGATAGTCGTAAGTCAGATTTTCTTCGACATTTTGAACGATATATCCTCCTGAAAGCAGGGTTTCCAGCTTCATTGAAATACTGCTTCCGGCATAGTCTATAAAAGAACGGATGATCGCATTATCGCTGGTATTTTTCCAGTAACCGGACGGCTTCGCCTGTGGGTCAAGCTGAAGATCGTGTACATAATTCATCACATCCCACGGACAGTAAACATCGAAATCTCCGAATCGGTATCCATCATACCATTTCTTTATATCCTCTTTCTTCTCTGTCAGCCCGGCGTCATGCAGGATTTTTTCCACTTCTTTCTGCGTAAAGCCAAAATATTCATTCAGTCTTGTAGAAGAAACCGTATCGGAAACAAAGTTATTTGTACCGGTAAAGATACTTTCCTTTGCAATCTTCAGGCACCCGGTAATAATCGCAAACCGGAGCGAAGGATTATCCTTCAGCGCAGTAATCATCATAGACCGGATGACTTCAAGCATCTCATCATAATATCCCTGGCTGCTGGCTTTTGCCAGAGGCACATCATATTCATCCAACAGAAGGATAGCCGGCTTATTGTAGTATTCAGATAAAAGCTGCAGTATCAGCTGGATTGACCGTCGGACTTCGATTTCTCCTGCCGTGCGCTGTCTGATCTGGTCGAACAGTCTTTTCTCTTCTTCACTGATCCGCTCACTGCTCAACAGGAAATCATATCTTTTATACAGATCAGCTATCTCATATTTTAACTGCCCATAGGCACTGGAAAACGTCAGCCCATCTACATTTTTAAAAGTCAGAAAGACTGTCGGATACTGATTCATCCATGAACTGCACACTTCTGCGTCCCCGGATACTTCCAGACCGTCAAAAAGGGCTCTGCTGTTCCGGGTAATATCAAAAAAGCTGGAAAGCATGCTCATAGCAAGAGTTTTTCCAAACCGCCTGGGACGGGTGATCAGTGTCACCTTGGTTGCTGCTGTCTCCAGAAGTTCGCTGACCAAGGCGGACTTGTCAATATAGTAATAATTATTTTGGCGTATTTCTGAAAAATCAGAAATACCGATCGGGATATTTAATCTTGTCATATCGTTATACTCCTGGTAAATACAGATGATTCCATTCTCTCTAAATAAACTTCCGGCACATTATGTGTAAGCCAGACTCCGTTGACAGAACGGTAAAAGGAAAATCCATCCCGGTGCATCTGACCGCTTTTTACTTCATAGACAATCGGTCTGCCGTGACGCTTCCCCACGGTAACCGCAGTCTCTATGTCCGGCGAGAGATGCACATACATGCGACTGCCCGGCTTTAGCCCTGTTTTCTCAATCGAAGCGGCATATTTTTCCGCGGTTCCGTGCCAGAGCAGATCCGGCGGTTCTATCGGCTGAAGTTCCAGATCGACCTGAACAGAATGACCCTGGTTTGCCCGGATCTTTGTTCCGTCTTCGCTGAATGAGTATCTCTGCTTCTTGTCTGTTCTGACAATCTCCTCAAGTATTTCCCTGTTAAACTTTTTCTTCTGTGCGATCCCTGCGATCAGTTCATCGACATCAGCCCAGCCGTGTGCGTTCAGGCTGATCCCGATCACTTCGGGATGATGCCGCAGGATGAGGCTCAGATATCTGCTTAATCCGTCATAACTCATTTTTATAGTATCCTTATAAATACGGTTTTATTGAAAACTCGGTCTGTTCCCCGATTTTTCTGCTTGTAAGCTCGAATAAATTTTCTTTCGTAGCAAACAGATTCTTAGGGTTCCGCCCGATTATCAAATACTGATTCTTTCCGTCCAGAGAAATGTATTTTCTTGTCCTGTCATCCAGCAGGATATCTGCATTATCAATTACGATCAGTTTTCCTTGTACTTTACAGATCATATCTAAAATATCTTTCTGATAATCAAGATAATTGATACAGAGAATATCTGGATTCACTGACATGCATTCTTTAATAAAAGAAAAGGCGGCCGTTTTCCCCGTAGCTGATTCCCCGGTTAAAATGGTAATATTATTCGTGAAATTAAAATTAATGATATAAGAAGTGTGGACGGTTTTAAAATGATCCATCACCATTGGTTTACTTTTCATCTTCCCACCACTCCTTTAGTTCTTCGTAATCATCTATTATCCGTTTGTCACCGTTTGAATATGCCAAAACTTTTTGCATTTCAAAAGGGATTACAGCATAATCACTATATACCGATCCTTCATCAAGACCATATAATATCTCTAAGGCATTATCTCCGCATTCTTTTATACAGAACACTTTGTCCGGGAAATACATAACATTCAAAACAGTCTTGCAGCCGGTAGACAGACAGTCCACGTCTAAGATCACCTGATTAAATTTTGATTCTATTTTGAATTTTCCTAAAAGCTTCGAATCATCAATTCTGGCAATTATATCACCAGCGCGTTTATCAAACTTTCCTGCTGTATTCTGGTTAAAAAACACATCATTTAATTCAACATATTCCATTCCCTGAGGTATATCTTTTTTATTTTTATATATTGTAATCACAATAGCACCTCCAGTCCTGTTTTTGAAAATTCTTTCATTATCGAAGTTCCTCTGTAAACGCTCTGCATCTTTGCTTTTAAACTTAAACGGTTATTATCAAGTCCGCATATGTCATCTTCCCGTCTTTTATCCCATTCACAACATGATCTGATCCAGCACTCTCCGATCATCTTTTTTGACACTTCAAATCCTGTATTTCTCGTCAGGTCAAAAAGAAGTTTAGCAGATAACTGCTCAATATTATGGCTGTCAAGATGAACATCATATAAAGATACTTCCTGAAGCATTTTGTAATCTACTTCTCCAGAACTAAGACACTTTACCAAAGCTTCACGAGCTTTCAACGCTCCTGACCTTTTTATCAGAAAGTCATCTTCCGGCGCATAAATCCAGCGAATCAACTGATCAAATTCAAGCAGGATATACTCAAAACAGATCAAACCAAGTAAAAACACATTCTTTCTCTTATCTGCATATCTTTTCAATAATTTCTGTTCCTGATAAACCTGCAGATTGTCAAACGAATTATCATATAAAATTATGTACTGATTCTTATTATCATCAAGCTGCCGAACCGCTTTTACAAGTTCACTGTTATTTTTCTTGCTTTCTACAATGACATCCGGGCGGATCTGCTGCATCAGAATTTTCCAAAACATATATCCTGCTTTTCCCTGGCGGTCTTCCAGCCATAGATATGTTTTCCCCTTCTTTTCTTCTGGCATGGCACGTCCTCCTTAATCCGTTACATTTTATCCTGATTAAGTGTAATTTATTTTAGTCAATTACGTTTTACTAAATCATATTATAGTAAAATAAGCACCCTCAAGTTTCCTTCTCCAAACAATGCAGGCACCTTATTCCTCTTCTGTTTTCTTATTTCCTTCTTCTCCTGATCAGCAGTTAAGTATAGCAGCTACCGCCTCCGGCGCACATTTATTGATCTCATGTCCCGCGCCCGGAATAATGTGTAATTCCGCCTGCGGCAGAAGCTCGCTGAGCTGTTTTGACGCTTTCAGATTCGCCCTGTCCTTTTCTCCGCAGAGGATCTTCACCGGACAGCCGACTTCTCTCAGCCCGGAGGTAAAGTCCAAAGAGCGCATGGAACGACACAGCCGGATCATATCTTGTTTTGAAACACCCATATCCGAAAAAGCTTTTTCAGGCATACAGCGGAATATGAGATTCTGAAAATCGATCAGCAGAGCAGGCGTCTTATACTGCGCCCCGATCAAGATCAGGGAATCTACTTTTTCTTTGTGGTGGATCGCATAGTCGAGGGCAAGTACTGCGCCAAGGGAAAGGCCGCATATTCGGAACGCTTCTTTCACATCCGCATATCGTTTTTCAAAACCTGTCCGCAGTCCGGTATATGACAGTTCCCCCTCCGTCAGCATAGACAGCTCCGGGCAGTCCGCGTCAGGCAGTGACGCCCGGCTCAGCACTGCGTCCCATTCATGCGCCGTCTGGCCCAGGCCATGTAAAAATACTGTTTTCATTTCCAACCGCCCTCTCTTTCGATTCTCATCCTATCCTCTCCCCAGCATCTTCTCCGTTTTCCGATCCCGTCTTCCCTTATAATACTTCTCGATCACTTTCGTAAATACTCCGCCTCTCCCCTCAGCCGCCTCAAACAGCGTCATGCACGACAGCAGCTTCAAGTCATCCGGGCTTCCGAACACCTGATGGGGATCATCGGTCTTAAGTTCCAACAGCGCTTTGCTGATCGCCCTCAAATTTTCTCCCAGATACGGGTCATTCAGGAACGCCTTTGCTTCCTCCAGGTCTTTTATCCCATAATACTCTGACATGCTGCTGAATCCCAGCCCGCAAAGCTGCGGGAAGATATACCACATCCAGTGGCTCTCTTTGCGTCCATTCCGAATTTCCGCCAGTGCAGTGTCAAAGTCCATTTTCTGCGCATCTGTAAATCTCTGCAGCCCGCTCATCGCATCTGCCTCCATATCTCTGAAATATCCTGAAACCAAACTCCTGCCTTTACAGCCCGTTATTATAGATGTCATTGATCACCGCCTGGGCATGCTCCATCTCTTTCTTCCGCATAATCTCATCTCTGTCGCTTAAGATTGCCAGCATCTCATCCACCAGATCCTCGAGTCTTGGGTTTGTCACACGGTAGAGATACCCGATCATTCTTGTGGCGGTGTAATCCGTGTTCATATTTTTATACGCGATCTCCGCGCAGAACTCCTTCGGATAGCCCCTGTCCAACAGGAGCCTGTACAGTTCGTCCGTTCTCTCTGACGCCATCTTCTCACACCTTTACCTTCTCGAACCGGTATTTCTGCCGGATGTCCGGATACTTTTCCCTGTCCACCCCGCTCATGAACATGGCGTAGGGTCTTGCGCACACTTTGAACGGCGCGTAGAGCGCCTGGTAGATGACCAGCCGCTCCCCGGTTTCCGTGTGCTGGGCGAAGGCAAGCACTTTATACAGGTATTCCGAGGTGTCGGCGGACACCCACTCCCTCTTAAAATGCTGCACAATATCGCCAACACAGATATCCCTTTTCAGCTCTTCCTTTTCTGTCTCCGTTTCAGGTTCTGTGTCCAGCTCCTGATACTCTCCTATATCCAGAGAGACCGGAACGCCGGATTTTCCCGTGATATGGACGCCGCCGTACCATGTCCCCTGAATCTCAAAAATATCTCCGACCTCGTACTCGGAGTTGTATTCATCGTTTTTCTTTATAATCCTGATCCTGCTCATTTCATCACACCTCTTACCGCAAGAATCCTTTCATTCATCATCTGCAAACCTTTTCCGGATGCATCCCCGGGTTTATTTCAGGAAAGCAGCGCTCTCACCATCGCCCCGTCAAATGTCACGGACTCCACATGATCCACCTCGATCTGGTACAGCGCATTCGCCGCGATGTGCTCCGCCGCCTGCTCCAAGTCTCGGATTCCGCTTGTATTTCTGTGCAGGTCAATGACCGCGTCCAGCCCGTCCGGAGTCAGGGTACACTCCTTCTCCTGCATGCCGATCCGTTTCAGCACTTTCGGAAGCGCGTATTTTGAGAAGATGACCTTCTTTTCCTCCGCAGTGTAGTCCGGGATTTCGATCACCGCGAACCTGGACATGAGCGGCGCGCTGATCTGATCTTTGTCATTGGCAGTGGCGATGGGGTACACACCCACTGTGGGGATCATGCACTCAATATAATTGTCGGTAAATCCAAGATTGTCCAGCAGGGTCAGAAGGACGTCCGCCGGATTGCCGTTTCCTTTTCCTGCGGCAGCCTTGTCCAGCTCATTGATGATAAACACGAGGTTGGACTCGCCCGCCATGGAGAATGCCTCCATGATGATGCCCGGCTTTGCGTTTGCATAGATCCGGGAGCTTCCGGTAAGCTGCTCCGGGTCGTTGATGGAGCTCATGTCCAGTGTCGTCCACGGAAGCTTTAAAATCCGCGCCACTGCGTAGGCAATCTGAGACTTTCCCGTACCTGCAGGACCGATCAGGAGAAGCCCGTAAGCCGGCAGGGTGTGGGTGCGGTTGATCTGGATGATAGTCTCAATGATCCTCTGCTTCACAGATTCCATGCCGTACAGCTCTTCGTCCAGGATCCGGCGCGCCTCGTCAGGATCCACCGGCGGGAAATAATTTCCCTTCCACTGAATATTCATCATGATAGACAGAGCGCGCTGGGCGTGGCGGCGCTCTTCTGCGGATACCTCATGAGAGCGCGCCACCGCAAGATTTCGCCGCGCCCAGAGGCGGATATTGTCCGGCAGTGTCCTTCCCGCACAGGTCATGAAATCCGTAATACTCTGGATGCTTGTCAGCTTCATGCTGTCGCCGGTCTCCTCCTCGTCCTCATCCGGCACTTCCTCGGAGGGCGCGTCGCTGGAGAGGAGACGCTCGATCATGAACTGGAGGAATCCGTCCTCCGCGGAGAGCTTCACCCCGCCGCCGAAAGCGATCTCGCGGATCTTATACACCGCATATTCATTGCCGCGCGCTGCGCCGGAGAGGCGCACATTGATGTGGTTCTCCCCCATCCATTTCAGAAGGCTTACGAACCGGGCGTCGATCCGCAGGATATCCGCGCTGACTGCGCCGTCCTCTCCCTGGAATTCAAAGGCTGTCCGACGGATCGGGTTTGTAAACACTCCGTTGGAATGGTGTTTCAGCTTCCCGGCGCTGTTGTCAAGGACGAGAAGCGGATGTTCCGCGGACGCTTCGGGCTCATTTGTATAGAAAACCGTATAGGTGCAGACAGGCTC
>DWYB01000062.1 GCA_019118885.1 Candidatus Mediterraneibacter surreyensis
CACTCTCAATATTTAGTTCGCAGCCAATCCAATATAGCGGAATGGTCTGTTAAGGTTACCCTTTTTCACTACTGTAAAAATTATAACTTTTTTTCATATCACCTCTTGACATTTCTTAGCTGGACTTTTTATCATATGCCGCATTATAGCATTACAGATAAAGGAAGAATATATGTAATATTTACCACCCGGAAACAGACTAGGATACGGCTTTCTTTGAAAGGTTTCCGATTCTTCTCCTGGCTTTATGATTTTTCTTCTACTATAGCAAGCGTCGCGCTCGTCCCCAGCCTGTTTGCTCCGGCTGCTGCCAGCGCTTCCGCCATTTCACGGGTGTGTATGCCGCCGCTTGCTTTCACTCCCATGGAATCTCCCACAGTTTCCCGCATCAGGCGTACATCCTCTACAGTCGCCCCGCCTGTCGAAAATCCGGTAGATGTTTTTACAAAATCCGCTCCGGCTTTCTTGGCGAGATGACACGCTCTTATTTTCTCTTCCTCAGAGAGAAGACAGGTTTCAATAATTACTTTCAGTACCACATCTTCCCCGCAGGCTTCCCTCACTTCGCAGATATCCCGGAGCACCACTTTGTCGTGTCCGTCTTTCAGCGCTGCGATATTCAGGACCATATCAATCTCATCAGCACCGTCCTCCACAGCGCAGGCAGCCTCCATCCGTTTTGCCCGGGTACTCATCTGTCCCAGCGGGAAACCAACTACGGTACAGGTCTTTACTCCGCTTCCCCGCAGTTCTTCAGCTACAAAGGCTGTATAAAATGAATTTACACATACCGAAGCGAACCCATGATCGCGGGCTTCGGCGCATACTCTTTGCACCTGTCCTTCAGTGGCATCCGCTTTTAAAATAGTATGATCAAACAGTTTACTGTCAAGCATCGTATTCCTCCTTTACAAAATCCGGGCCAAAACTTTCCGGCAGTAATTCCCCCAGACTGGTGATCCGGTAATCTGTCTCTGATCTGGCCAGAATGATCTCAAAAGAATTCTCGCAGAATTCCCTCATAACCTGACGGCATACACCGCAGGGAGGACAATAGTCCGGTTCACTGCCGTTCTCCTTTCCTCCGGCAATGGCGATGGCACGGAATTTCCTTTTTCCTTCACTGACCGCTTTAAAAATTGCAGTGCGCTCTGCGCAGTTTCCCGGTGTAAAAGCCGCATTTTCAATATTGCAACCGGTGTATACGGAACCGTCTTCGCACAACAGCGCTGCCCCTACCTTGAAATGAGAATACGGAGTGTAGGCCATTTTCCGCATCTCGAGAGCTTTTTTCGCCAGATTCCGGCGTACATCGTCTTTTATCACTGATCTTCCCCCTTATCTGGATTTTACGTGTGATTAACTATTTATTGTCAATACATTTTCTTCTATCTGTCCTGCTGTTCTTTTTTTATGTAGTCTTCCACATTTTCCTTTGTCACTTTAGAATAAGGCACATAGACGTATTTCCCGTTCTCGAGCTCAATCTCATCCATTCCTTTTCCTGTCACGAGTGCAGCCGCCAGCTTCGCCATCGCCTCCGCCTGACCTTCCTTATCATTGTAGACCGTTCCCGCCAGTTCGGAATCCGCTACCGCCTCCAGCCCAACATCTGTACCGTCAATTCCGAAGAAAACCGGCATCCCCGCTTCTGTCCGGTTCAGCTTCTTATACGCGTCGATCGCTCCCAGGGCCATATCATCATTGTTTGCCAGGACAAGCTCTATCTCATTCTGATACTGGCCGATCAACTGCTGCATCCTGTTCTGTGCCTGCGCCCGGTTCCAGTTCGCGATGCCGTAGCTCAGCTTCTCCAGTTTGATCCCCCTGCTGCGCAAAGTATCCACCACATTCTCTGTCCTTATGATCGCATCCTGATGCCCCGGTTCCCCCTCAAGCACCACATACTGTATCTTTCCGTCCTTATTGCGGTCGATCCGGCTGTCCTCCTGAATCACGTCAGCCGCGATCTCTCCCTGCATCACACCGGACTCCTCAGCGTCCGCGCCCACGTAATACATCTTGTCCCACTGCTGCAGATCCTCCGCCACAGGCTCTCTGTTGAAGAAGATGATCGGCACATCACTTTCTCTGGCAAGATCGATGATCTCAGACGGATCAGCCCTGTCCACCAGATTTACACACAGGACATTACATCCGGCATTGATCAGTTCTCTCACCTGATCATTCTGTGTCCGCTGTGATCCCGCCGCATCCCGTATCGTTACCACCGAATCAATATCCTCTTCTTCCAGATCACTCATTTTATCTTTAAATGCTGCGATCATCTCCTCGACAAATGTATCGCTCCGATTATAAGATGCAACTCCCACATATATTTTATCCTCCCGCTCCGTCTGCTGTTCTGCGCAGGCACACAGGAGCTGAGCGCTGATACAGCAGATTATTCCCGCAGCCCAAACTTTTCTGATCTTCATTCCATACCTCTGATCTCCCGCTTCCATCCGGCGGGTTCATTGTTAAAATCCCATTTCTACTGGCTCATCGTAAAAAGAAGTTCCTGATTCTCTTCTGAAAAGAGTTCTTCTCTGCGGATTACCGTAAAATCAGCCGTCCTGCTCCTGACTTCCCGGAAATGATGCTGAAGGCCTGCAGCCATCTCAGTCAGGCTCTGATACCCCACATTAAATTCATCCGGAACCACCAGACATTCAACATTTCCCGTATCCAGATAGTAGGCCGCTTCCGTGGAATTCCCGATCCCGTATACTACTGCACCGTGCAGATGGTTGGCCGCCGCGCACTGACCGGCGGAAGCCAGACTCATATCGTCAAGCGCCACCACCAGATCGACTCCCGGCAGCTCTTCCAGGGCTCTCTGTTCCTCTGAGCCGAAGCTGCCCGCCACATCCCAGAGAATTCTCCCTCCTGTCTCCTGCAAGACATCACAGAACCCCTGCCTGCGGTTCACGGCAGCTTCTGATTCGTCCGTTTCGGTCAGAATACCTATCGTCTTTCCGTTCAGGTTTCCCGCATAATCTTCCAGCAGTTCTTCCGCCAGAGCCTTCCCCATAGCGTAGTTATCCGGTTCTGTCACAGGGAGCGCAGACGCTTCTTTATCGAGAGATGCCGTGGAGCCCGCCAGCATGACCGGCACACTGTTCTCCACCCGCTTCAGCATTGCTTCTGTGTCTTCTCCCGGCACAGGCTGCACGATGACCGCATCTGCTCCGTTATCAATCTCCTGCTCGATCACGCGTTCCTGTTCTTCCACCGTCATCTCACCTTCGGTTCCTGCAACGAACACCTCCACTTCATGGTCTTCCGCCGCCATCTTAAGCCCGTATTTGAATGCAGCCCACTGGTTATCATCCGAATTCTGAACAATGACAGATATCTTGTCAAAATTTTCTCCTGTTTTCCCCAGAAGCATCAGTGCGGCAAGCACGGCTGCCGCCGCTGCCAGAACTGCTTCTATCAGAATAAACATCTTACTGCTGCTCTTCATCTCTATCTTCCCTGTTCTTTCCGTCAACCATTTCTTCTCCGCCGAACCCGTATCCTTTCTCGAGGATTTTCCTGTTTTCTTCTGTATAAAGGATCGCCGGGATACAAATGAACACCTTCGTTCCCTCATCCGGCTCACTCTCAACAGTCAGACCGTACTCTTTTCCAAAGAGAAGCTGGAGCCGGTTATTCACATTTACAAGTCCCACTCCGGATCCGTGCTTATGTTCTCTGCCGCTGTCAGTCAGAAGCAGGCGCACCTGCTCTTCCGACATTCCGATTCCGTTGTCTTCAACCGCAAGAATCACCTTTTCCCCTTCAATCCTGCCTGTCACCCTGATTTCTCCGCAGTCGTCCATACCGCTTACGCCATAATTAATGGCGTTTTCAAGGATCGGCTGGAGAATCAGCTTCACTGTACAGTAGGAGCAGACCTCCTGATCAACGTCAAACTCAACGGAGAATGTATTTTTATAACGGACCTTCTGTATGTTCATGTAGCTCTGCGCGTGCTGCAGTTCATCTCTCACCGCGATCACCGTATTCCCCTTAGACAGGCTGATCCGGAAAAGTTTCGCCAACTGTGTGATCATAAATGCGGCATCGTCATTCCGTTCTCCCTCGACCATCCAGGTAATGGATTCAAGTGTGTTATATAAAAAGTGCGGATTGATCTGACTCTGCAGTGCATCCAGCTCACTCTTCCTTCTCTCATTCTGTTCCAGCACGATCTTCTTCATCAGCGTATCGATCTGCTCGTAGGATTTCTGGATCGAATGCCCAAGATGCCTGATCTCCTGCGAACCGCCAATATAAATTTCCGGCTTCTCACCCGCCTCGTATTCTTTGACCGATTCATTCAGTTTCAGAATCGGCCGGGAAATCCTCACCGATACAACGCGGTTGATGACCACCAGCATCATGCCCATCAGGAGCATGAGGAGCCCTATGAAATATCTCATATTCAGCATTCCCTGCGTAAATGTAGAATATGGAATCACACCCACCAGCTTCCAGCCGGTATAACTGATAGTATTGACGATGACTTTACGTTTCTCTCCTCCGAAAGACTCATCATATACGCCATCCTTATACGCCGCAGTCTCTTCATTATTTTCAGAGGCGATCCCGTCACTGATCTGGATCTGTCTCGGATGGTAAATGATCTCGCCATTGCTGTCGCACAGATAATAATACTGTCCGCTGTTAGACTCATTGATCTGTCTCATCATCCTGAAAATACTGGAATAATCCATATCCACAAGGAGTACGCCAAGTTCCGACTCCCCGTTGTTCGTCAGCTCAACCGCGCGGCTCAGAGAAATAACCCAGTAGTAGCGCATAGTCCCGTCATCAAACAGATTCTGGATATGCGGCGTCGAAAAATGCATGTTCTCCATCTCCCCGACCGCCTGTCTGTACCAGTCCTGTCTGGTAACGTCAGGATCCTCCTTCTGCTGCGCGATAGGCTCTGCCGCCATCAGACTTCCATAGCTGTTGTAGATTGCAATGCTCCGCAGACTGTCATTATTCGCCTCATACAGGAGATTCATCCTTGTCTGAATATACTGCTCCTGATCCGGGAAGTCACTCTCTTTGATCACATTATAATAGACTGTATCCGAGATCTGGCGCATACTCACCAGATAATCTTCCAGAGTCTCACCGGTCTGTTCCATCATCTTCTGTGTCGTCTGAACGATCTCCTGTCTGGACAGCGCGGAAAATCTGATGTACATCACGATTCCGAGGACCAGCATGATCGAGACCGAGATCACGGAAAACACGAGCATGAGCGCGGACTGTATCCCCTGTGGCTGAATTTTTTTCAACTTGCCTAAATACTTATTCTTCACTTTCTGCATGCTCCGCCCTGTATTTCGAAGGCGATACACCGAACCGCCTTTTAAAAACATAACTGAAATAGTTCGGGTCGGTATAGCCGACCTTCTTAGCTATAATGTAACTTTTTTCATTTGTTTCCAACAGCAGACGGGAAGCGCAGTCCATGCGGTAATCCGTAAGATAACCGATAAATGACTTTCCTGTCTCCCGTTTAAAAATAGTAGAAAAATAGGAGTTGGATACTCCAAGAGTCTCACAGATATCATCCAAAGACAGCTCCTCATCCGCATAGTTGCCGCGTACATATTCCTCTGCCCTGAGCACAAAAGATTTTGTCGATCTGCTCCGGGCGCTGGTCAGTTTGTCATGGAAGGAAAGGCTGAGATCTGTGAGCCATTTTTTCAGTGTATCCGGATCCATATTCGGAAGACTGCTGTACAGATCCTGCATATCTCCCGTGAACTCTTTTGCCGAGATATCGTTATTCACCGCGAATCTGTACAGGGCGGTGATCAGTTCCATGACGGCAATATGATGCTGAGGCAGTGTTTTGGCGGAAAGCGCCATCCTCTCCATGTACTCATTGACCGCTTCAACAATCTCTTTTCGTGAACCCATGCGGATCTTCTTGAACAGACCGGACATATCCCCGTCATTCACGAAACCGGTCTCTCCCATCTCCCTGGGCGCGATCTCCTTGATATTGATCGCCCTGGACGTGCCATAGATGCCCCTGTAGGAGACAGCTTCCCGCGCACTGCTGTAGGACTGGGCCAGCTCCAGTATATTATCACAGATCTGCCCGATCCCGACTGTGACCACGGCCCCGATGATCCTGCGGGCATATCTGCAGAATCTGTCGCATTCATCCGTCAGCTCAGGCACCTCATTCTCCCCTTTGAGCTGAGCGAGCATGACCCCATTTCCAAGGTAGGTGAAACTTTTCGCTCTCCACTTTTCCTGCAGCCGTTCTTCTGCCTGCTTCTGGACAGACGTTGCCAGAAGCAGCGGATTCATATCCTTCGGAACCTGGGTGGCGGACGTATGAATAACCAGACAGCAGTAGTAAGGCCCTGTGAAAGCGATCTGATAATCTGTCAGATATTTTTCAAGCTCATCCTCCCGGATCCTGCCCTCGATAAGAGTAGAATAAAAGTTCGCCTGCAGAAGCGGAAGCGAGTCCATATAATATTGCTGCATCACTTCAACGCTCCTCTTTTCACTGATCTCCTGATCCAGCTTGGTTTTGAGCTGCGTAAAAACATTTGTCAGCTCCACAGAGTTCACAGGCTTTAAAATATACTCTTCCACTTCAAGATGGACTGCTTCCTTCGCGTATTCGAACTCGTCAAATCCCGTAAAAAGCAGGATCTTTGTCGCCGGGAACCCTTCCTTAATTCGGTTGGCAAGCTCCAGCCCGTCCATATAGGGCATCTTAATGTCTGTCATGACAACATCCGGCTGAAATTCTTCCACCATCTCCAGAGCCTTCACTCCGTTGTTGGCATATCCGATCACTGAAAATCCGAGTTCCTCCCAATTGATCTTCTTCATGATGACCCGGATCACTTCTTCCTCATCATCTACTAAAAGCACTGTATAAGTATCCATATTTTTTGTCTCCATGTGCATATCTGTTTACTTCGGATTATTATAACAAACGCATAAATAAAAGTAAACGCCGGCGCTTTCTGAAACAAAAAGGCTGCCGCATCTGCGGCAGCCCGGATAAAATCCATTATTTCTTCTGAACGTATTTCAGACAGTCAAGAGTTACTGCTACGAGGATGATGATACCGGAGAATACAAACTGAAGGTTTGTATCGATACCAAGGATCGTAAGAGAGTAGGTAAGAGCGGTGAAGATAAGCACACCGACTACTACGCCTGAGATCTTACCGATACCACCTGTAAAGGATACGCCACCCACAACGCAGGCTGCGATCGCGTCTGTCTCCCAGCCCTGCCCATAAGCCGCCGAACCGGATCCGACCATTCTCGCACATTCCAGCCAGGAACCGAAGCCATAAAGGATACCTGCCAGGACGAACGCTCCTACTGTTACTGCGAATACGGAAATACCTGAAACGGAAGCTGCTTCCGGGTTACCGCCGACAGCATACAGGTTTTTACCGAATTTCGTTTTGTTCCAGATGAACCATACGATCGCTACTGCCGCAATGGCCCAGATGATGATCGTCGGGAAACCGCCGATCTTCGGGATGACCATATTCGGAACTGACGGCTCGATCGCACCGAAAGATACGCCCTTTGTCGCGTATGTTACCAGACCGAAGATGATCAGCATGTTCGCCATTGTGGAGATAAACGGATGCATCTTGAACTTGGCGGTGAAGAAACCTGCGATCGTTGTAAAGATCGTACAAAGGATAATACACATTACAAGTGCAAGGATCATTCTTCCTACAATCGGCATTCCTGTAAAATCAAAGATATGTCCGAAAACACCGCCTGTGTTGATTCCCTGATGCATGATGATCGTTGCCGTCGTCATACCCATACCAACCATACGGCCGATGGAAAGGTCGGTACCTGCAAGAAGGATCAGGCCCGCAACACCAAGTGCCAGGAACATTCTCGGCGAAGCCTGCTGAAGGATGTTCAGGATGTTGTTATATGTAAGCAGCGGTGAGCCCTTTACCATAGGCGTAATGATACAGAGAGCAATAAATATGAGGAGGATCGCAATGTAAAGACCGTTCTTCAGGAGGAATGATCTCCGATTGAACGTATACTTGTAGTTCTCCCAGCTCTGTGCCCTCGACTCCGCGAAAGTAAACTTTGACATGCGGAGCAGATCGATCAGGTGATATTTATGGGCAAACGCATTGTGCCGTCTGTCCTTTATCTCCTGGTAATCCTTGTCCAGATCCAGCTTTGCATCAAACCGGCGGTTCTTGTAAACATACTTCTCATCCTTTATCTCCTGATGATCGGAGAGCTTGGAAACAGCCGCCTGATGCTCTTTCTCCAGCTCAGCAAGCTTTTTCGCGTATTTTGCTTTTGCAGCCGCTTTCTCCTGAACACAGCTTTCCTTGACCGGTTTATAATATTCTTTATCAAAATGCGCTTTCAGATATTCCTCGGCGTCAGCGATCAGCTTGGAAATCTGATCTTTGTTCTGTGCCTCCACAGCTTTTGCAGTATCCAGTTCTCTCCTGAGCTTGCTGATCCTCGCCTCTTTTTCGTCTTTTGGAAGCGTACGGTCTCTTTTAACACCGTCTATTTTGTTCTGAATAGCGACAACCTTATCCGTACCGTCTACTCTGAGGCTGTCAATCTTTGCCTGAATTTTTCCGACATAATCGTCGATCGGCTGACGCAGCTTCAACTCCTGTTCAGCCGTAAGAATTTTACTGTTTGCCATATTCATCATTCTCCCTTATTATAGGTATTTTGCACTGAGCCTCAAGAGCTCTTCCTGATTCGTCTCTTTGGTATTTACGATTCCTGAGAGATGCCCGTTTGACATAACGCCGATCCGGTTGGTGATTCCGAGGATTTCCGGCATCTCGGAAGAAACAACGATAATCGTCTTTCCCTGCTTTGCCATCTGGATGATCAGCTCATAGATCTCGTATTTCGCGCCTACGTCGATACCACGTGTCGGCTCATCCATCATGAATACCTGCGGCTCACGCTCCAGCCATCTTCCGAAAATAACTTTCTGCTGGTTTCCTCCTGAAAGACTGGTGATCATATCATCCGGTCCCATACATTTCGTGTGCATGACTTTGATCTCTTTCGCAGTCGCATTTACCATCTTTGTATCCGAAAGCGCTGCGCCGGTCTTATACTGAGACAAGTTTGCGATCGTAGTGTTAAAAGTAAGGTCTGTCTTCAGGAAGAGTCCGTTTGCCTTTCTCTCCTCAGTAATCATGGCAAATCCATGTTCCATGGCCTCTTTTGCATTATTAAAATTCATCAGCTTGTTTCTGAAGTAAACACGCCCCGCCGCCCTTGTGCGGACGCCGAAGATTGTCTCCAGAAGTTCTGTACGTCCTGCACCGACCAGTCCGTACAGTCCGAAGATCTCGCCTTCTCTTACATCGAATGTAATATCCTGAAGGTGAGGTTCATATTTCGTAGACAGATGCTGAACAGAAAGAACTACATCTCCCGGTGTGTTGTCTACAGGCGGGAACCGGTTCTCAAGAGAGCGGCCGACCATTGCCGCGATCAGTTCGTTCATATTCGTGTCAGCGGCCTGTTTTGTCATGACCAGGTTACCGTCTCGAAGCACTGATATTTCATCGCATATCTCAAAGATCTCGTCCATCTTATGAGAAATATAGATCAGCGCGATCCCCTGCTCTTTCAGCATCCTCATCATCTCAAAGAGCTTCTCAACTTCCTGGACTGTCAGGGAGGAGGTCGGCTCGTCGAGAACGATTACTTTTGAATTGTAGGAAATTGCCTTTGCAATCTCACACATCTGTCTCTGTGAAACAGACATTTTGCGCATCGGCTGCGTAAGGTTCACAGTCATGCCCAGCCTTCGGAACAGCTCCGAAGCTTCTTTTTTCATTCTTCCCTCATCAATAACACCTAATGAATTGACCGGGTAACGGCCAAGGAACAGGTTGTCCATTACATTTCTTTCCAGACACTGGTTCAGTTCCTGATGAACCATTGCTATCCCGTTCTCCAGCGCATCTTTCGGTCCCGAGAAACTTACTTCTTTCCCGTCAAGGATAATCGTTCCCTCATCTTTCTGATACGTGCCGAAAAGACATTTCATCATCGTTGACTTACCGGCTCCGTTCTCACCCATGAGGCCCATGACGGTTCCCCGTTTCACATCAAGATTGATGTGGTCGAGGACTCTGTTCCGGCCGAAGGACTTACTCATACCGCGTATTGATAAGACGATATCATCTTTCTTATCTGCCATTCTCATTACTCCTGTACATTTTATTCGTATTTAATATCTTTTCCCCTGCCTGCGGTCAAACCGCAGAACATTTTCCCCAAACATGTTATTAGGGAGAATTTCTTCTCCCTAATAACCTTTCATCCTTATTGCAATGTATATTATTGACTAAGTATAGATGTGTA
>DWYB01000063.1 GCA_019118885.1 Candidatus Mediterraneibacter surreyensis
GCGACAGTGGCTCAGTTGGTAGAGTACGACCTTGCCAAGGTCGGGGTCGCGGGTTCGAACCCCGTCTGTCGCTCTGAATTAAGCACTTGAGATTCCGGAATGGGGTTCAGGTGCTTTTTCTTTTATCCGGCCGACATCCAGAGTACAGGAGAGCGAGTTTTATGAAAAAATTGTCACTGAAAGAAATTATCGTAGTTGCCAGTATGCTGTTTGGTATGTTTTTCGGAGCGGGTAATCTGATCTTTCCGGCTTCCATGGGACAGCTTTCCGGAAGCAATATGTGGCAGGCGGCAGCAGGATTCCTGATCACCGGGGTCGGACTGCCGCTGCTTGGCGTTGCGGCGCTGGGGGTCAGCCGGCAGGATGGTCTTCTCGAGCTGAGCAGCCGGGTGGGAAGAAGATACGGACTTTTTTTTACCTGTGCCCTGTATCTGACAATTGGTCCTTTTTTTGCCATACCGAGATGCGCCACTGTATCATATACAGTAGGCGTGGAAGGGATTACGTCAGGCGCCTCTCATACAGCCGGGCTGGCAGTTTTCTCGCTGCTCTTTTTCGCCCTTGTCCTGTTTTTCTCTCTGCGCCCGGGAGAAATCATGACATGGATCGGAAAAGTGCTCAATCCTCTGTTCCTTCTCTTTCTGGGAATCCTCCTTGTGAGGGCCCTCGTATCCCCGGCAGGGGCAATCAGCGACGTGGCGCCTCAGGGCGGATATGCGCAGGGCGCTTTCTTTACCGGGCTGCTTGAGGGATACAACACAATGGATGTCCTTGCAGGACTCGCGTTCGGGATCGTGGTTGTGGAAGCCATACGCGGACTGGGGGCGGAAGAACCGGGAGAGGTTGCGAAGAGTACGGTTAAGGCAGGCATTTTCAGTTCTCTTCTGATGGCGCTGATCTACGTGTTGGTCACTGTGATGGGAGCTCAGAGCAGAGGTGTGTTCCCAGCCTCTGAGAACGGAGGGGAAGCTCTTGCGAGGATCGCCGGTTATTATTTCGGCACAGCCGGGGCGCTGATCCTTGCCGCGACTGTCACAGTAGCCTGCCTGAAGACAGCGGTAGGACTGATCACAAGCTGCGGGAGAACGTTTGTAAAACTGTTCCCCGGCGGCCCTTCTTACCGGATCTGGGCATCAGTATTCTGCGTGCTGTCATTTCTGATCGCGAACCTGGGACTAAATTCGATTATCGCTTATTCCATGCCGGTGTTAATGTTCCTGTATCCGTTGTCAATCGTGCTGATCGCGCTTACGTTTTCTCATCGTATTTTCGGCGGGAACAAGATCGTGTATCAGTGCACGATGGCTTTTACGGCTTTCGGCGCCATATTTGATTTCCTGCGCGCGCTGCCTGAAGCGATCAGTGCATCTCCGGCGATCGGGAGAATCACGGATGCTGCCGGCGCTCTTCTGCCGTTTTCGGAACAGGGATTCGGCTGGGTGTGTCCTGCGCTTGCCGGATTTGTGATCGGACTTCTTACCTGCCGGATACGCAGAGGAACGACCGAAAGAGAATAGACAGGAGGAAGACGTTGAAAGTTCAGCCCGTGTTATCTGTAAAGGCACATGGCCGTGCTTGCTGATGCCGCGGTGCTATGCTATACTGTGAATACTGAACAGAAACAGGATGTTTTAAAACGCGGCCGTGTGTATCCTGCATGATATTACGGCGTGCGGACAGCAGAAAAGAGGAGATTGAATGAAGAAAATCAAGATCGGCCTGCTCGGCCTTGGAACAGTCGGAACCGGTGTATATAAACTGATCCGGAAGCGCGCGGATGTGATGGAGCAGACTGCCGGCGCGCAGCTGGAGATCAAGAAGATACTTGTCCATAATAAAAATAAGAAAAGAGAAGGTGTGGATGAGAGCCTTCTGACTGATAACTGGAGAGAGATTCTTGAGGATGAAGAAATCCAGATCGTTATTGAAGTGATCGGCGGTATGGAACCAGCGAAGACAATGATCATGGAGGCTTTGAGAGCCGGGAAAAATGTGGTTTCAGCTAATAAGGACCTGATCGCCGAAGAAGGAAGAGAACTGTTCGACGCTGCCCGCGAGAATGGAAAAGATTTCCTTTTTGAGGCGGCTGTGGCAGGCGGAATTCCGATCATCCGTCCGCTGAAACAGTGTCTGGCGGCAAATGAGATTTCGGATGTGCTGGGCATTGTAAACGGCACGACCAACTATATCCTGACCAAGATGTTTGAAGACGGGATGGAATTTGACGATGCGCTGAAACAGGCGCAGGATCTGGGATATGCCGAGGCTGATCCCACTGCGGATGTTGAAGGACTTGACGCAGGGCGCAAGGTGGCGATCATGGCGTCTATTGCGTTTCATTCAAGAGTCGTTTTTTCGGATGTTTATACAGAGGGTATCACGAAGATCACAGCGGCAGATATTGCCTATGCGAAAGAATTTGACAGTGTGATCAAACTGCTCGGTATCGCGCGGAATACCGGGGGCGGAATTGAAGTGGGAGTGTATCCTGTGATGCTGCCGGAAGATCATCCGCTTGCGTCTGTACGGGAGTCTTTCAACGCAGTGTTTATCCACGGCGATGCAGTGGACGATGCCATGTTCTACGGCAGAGGAGCGGGCGAGATGCCCACGGCTAGCGCGGTGGTCGGAGATGTGATCGATGTGGCGAGAAATCTGGAATATAACTGTACCGGAAGAATTAGCTGTACCTGTTACCGGCAGATTCCGGTGAAAGATTTTGGAGAGGTGCAGAATAAATTTTTCCTGCGTATGCAGGTAAAGAACCTTCCGGGTGTACTGGCACAGATTGCGCAGGTGTTCGGCGGACATAAGGTAAGCATTGCGAGAGTTGTCCAGAAAAATGTACATTCGGACCGGGCGGAACTTGTTATTGTGACCGAGAAAGTAAAAGAACGTCATATGAAAGATGCTATAGAGGAGCTTAAACAGATGGAGAGCATCTATGAGATCAGCAGTGTGATCCGTGAGTACTAAGTGCCAGCGGGGCTCCGGAAATCGTGCATGCAAAACGGCAGACATAATGCTGCGAATGGAAGACGGATAAGGTGAGGGATACAGATGGAGAAAAGAAGCCAGCCAATCGGATTTCTGATTAAACAGATCAACAATGTATATGAAAAAGATCTGAATGAACGGTTAAAGAAGATCGGTATCACATCATCACAGTGTGCGGTGCTGGACTATCTCTTCCGTACGAGCAAGGAAGAGGTAAGCCAGCGGGACGTGGAGAAGAACTTAAATCTTAAAAATCCGACCGTGACAGGGATCCTGAAACGTCTGGATGAAAAAGGCTACATCCTCTGTGTGCCGAATGCGCATGATAAGAGAAAAAAGAATATCTATCTCACGGAAAAAGCATATGATATCCAGAGAAGGATGGATATTGACCGGAGAAAGCTTGACAGAGAGCTGACACGCGGGATGACAAGGCGTGAGACTGATGCATTGAGGAGAAATCTGGAAAAGCTGCTGTATAATATCGCTGATCCGTGATAAAGGAGGAAATTATGAGTTACGCAGATAAAGTGTTTATCGATATGTGCCGGGATATTATTGAAAACGGCACGAGTACAGAAGGCGAGAAGGTGCGCCCGGTGTGGGAGGACGGCACTTCCGCCTACACGATCAAGAAATTCGGAGTCGTGAACCGTTACGATCTTTCAAAAGAGTTCCCGGCTCTCACGCTCCGGCGCACGGCGATCAAAAGCTGTGTGGATGAGATGCTGTGGATCTGGCAGAAAAAGTCTAACAATGTACATGATCTTAAGAGTCATATCTGGGACAGCTGGGCGGATGAGAACGGATCCATCGGAAAGGCATACGGATATCAGATGGGCGTAAAGCATCAGTACAAAGAAGGAATGATGGATCAGACGGATCGTGTGATCTATGATCTGAAGAACAATCCGTACAGCCGTCGTATTATGACAAATATTTATGTGCACCAGGATCTCCACGAGATGAACCTGTATCCGTGCGCATACAGCATGACATTTAATGTGACGAAGGAGAAAGACAGCGAGGTTCTGACCCTGAACGGTATTCTCAACCAGCGGTCTCAGGATGTACTGGCTGCAAACAACTGGAATGTGTGCCAGTATGCGGTCCTGATCTACATGCTGGCTCAGGTGTGCGGCATGAAAGCGGGCGAACTGGTCCATGTGATCGCGGACGCCCATATCTACGACAGGCATATTCCGATGATCGAGGAACTGATCTCAAGAGAACCGTACCCGGCGCCTGAATTCTGGCTGAATCCGGAGGTTAAAGATTTCTATGATTTTACACCGGATGATGTGAGACTGGATAATTATCAGACACATCCGCAGATCAAAAATATTCCGATCGCGGTATGACCGAGAAATCTAAAAAGAAAGGCAAAGATATATGAAAGCAATATTAGCAGCAGACAAAAACTGGGGGATCGGTTATAATAACCATCTGCTTGTGAGCATCCCCTCGGATATGAAGTTTTTCCGTCAGACAACGACCGGAAAGGTTGTAGTTATGGGACGAAAGACATTAGAAAGTTTCCCGAATGGAATGCCGCTTAAGAACCGTACCAATATTGTTCTGACTGGTAATCAGAATTATCAGGTAAAAGACGCTATCGTTGTCCACTCTGAGGATGAACTGATGGAGGAGCTGAAGAAATATGATACAGACGACATTTATGTGATCGGCGGAGAGAGCGTCTACCGCATGATGCTGCCGTACTGTGACACAGCGTATGTGACAAAGATCGACCGCGCATTTCAGGCGGATACATTCTTCCCGAATCTGGACGAGATGGATGAGTGGGAGATGACAGAAGAAAGCGAGGAGCAGACCTGTTTTGATCTGGAATTCTGTTTTACAAAATATGAACGCAGATAAAAATAGAATGATGGATGGCAATGGAAATTTGTCTGCAAGATTGCGGCGCAGAGCGGTCCCGGCCATAGTGCTTGCCTGCTGCATGGTGTTTGCGGCGGGATGTGCGGGGACAGGCGGCAGTGCCGGCGATACTGCAGACGGCGCCGGTGCCGGGAAGATCAGCGTCGTGACAACGATCTTTCCGCCCTATGATTTTGTCCGGGAGATCGCCGGAGACGAGGCAGACATTAAAATGCTCCTGAAACCCGGTGAGGAGACCCATTCCTACGAGCCGACGCCGCAGGATATCATCGCCATACAGAACAGTGACGTCTTTATCTATACAGGCGGAGAAAATGATGTGTGGGTGGAAGATATCTTAAGTTCCATGCCGGACTCAGACATGGTGACACTGCGTCTTACAGACTGTGTCGATACAGTGGAAGAGGAGCAGGTAGAGGGGATGAAGGGAAGTGCCGGCCATGATCATGATGAAGAGGATTATGACGATGTGCACGGCGGTCATGGGGATGAGGCAGGAGATGGGGAAGCTGAGGAAGAGTCCCCTCATGAGGTGGACGAGCATGTCTGGACCTCTCCGGTCAATGCATCCCTGATTGTGGAACAGATTAAAAACGTTCTCTCGCAGGCGGATCCGGACAACAGTGAGCTATATGAAGAAAATACGCTGGCTTATCAGGAACAGCTCTCAGAGCTGGATCGGGAGTTTCGGGAGGTTGTGGACAACGCAAAGCGGGATGTCATGATCTTTGGCGACCGCTTCCCGTTCCGGTATTTTGCTGACGAGTACGGACTGGAATATTACGCGGCGTTTCCCGGGTGCGCGGGCGATACGGAGCCCAGCGCGGCGACTATGGCGTTTCTCATCGAGAAGGTAAAAGAAGAGAAAGTGCCTGCGGTCCTGAAGATGGAACTGAGCAACGCCGACATCGCGAATGCAATCGCAGAGGCGACGGGAACCGAGGTGAAAGTGCTCTACAGCTGTCATAATCTTTCCGCGGATGATTTTGAAAACGGGGAGACCTACCTTTCCATGATGCAGAAAAACGTAGAGACTCTGAAGGAGGTACTGAACTGATGCCCCTGATAAAATGTGAAAATGTCTCCATCGGCTACGAAGGTCAGACGGTGGTAAAAGATTTGAACTTTGCAATAGAAAAAGGCGACTACCTGTGTATTGTCGGAGAGAACGGCTCCGGCAAGAGTACGCTTGTCAAAAGCCTTCTCGGGCTTAAAAATGTGGAAAAAGGACAGATTACTTACGGGGACGGGCTGAAGCAGAACGAAATCGGCTATCTGCCCCAGCAGACAGACGCGCAGAAGGATTTCCCTGCCAGTGTCTATGAAGTGGTCCTTTCGGGAAGGCTCAACAGCCGAGGATTTCATCCTTTTTATACTGCGGCGGACAGGAAACAGGCTCTGGAAAAGATGGATCTTCTGGGGATACGGGATCTGGAGCGCCAGTGTTTCCGGGATCTTTCAGGCGGACAGAAACAGAGAGTGCTGCTCGCACGTGCACTGTGCGCTACCAAGAGCCTGCTTTTGCTCGATGAGCCGGTGACCGGACTGGATCCCATAGTAACCGGCGAATTCTATGATCTGATCCGCAGGATCAACCGCGAGTCGGGCATTGCAGTGGTGATGGTCTCTCACGACATCGAGAGCGCAGTGAAAGATGCGACACATATCCTTCATCTTCAGGAGACAGCGCTCTTCTTCGGAACGACAGAAGATTACAGGAAAAGCCGGATCGGCAAAGCATTTCTGGGAGGTGTGCATGATGGAAATGATCATTGAGATGTTCTCGTATCCTTTCATGGTGCGCGCCTTTACCGTGGGCGCACTGGTGGCGCTGTGCTCCGCGCTTCTCGGCGTCAGTCTGGTACTGAAACGATATTCCATGATCGGCGACGGTCTCTCCCATGTGGGGTTTGGAGCCCTTGCCATTGCGGCGTCCCTCAATGTGGCGCCCCTGGCTGTAGCGATCCCTGTGGTTATCGTGGCGGCCGTGCTGCTTCTCCGGATCCGGGGAAACAGCCGGATCAAAGGAGACGCGGCGATCGCCCTGATCTCCACCAGCTCCCTTGCGGTGGGCGTGATGGTAATCTCCATGACGACGGGGATGAATACGGATGTGTATAACTATATGTTCGGAAGCATTCTCGCCATGAGCGACGAGGACGTGCGTCTGAGTGTGATCATGGCAGTGATTGTGCTTGTATTGTTTGTGTTTTTCTATCACAAGATCTTTGCTATTACATTTGATGAGACATTTGCACAGGCGACGGGGGTAAAGGCGGATCTGTACAACACGCTGATTGCCATACTGACAGCGGTGACGATCGTGCTTGGCATGCGCATGATGGGGGCGCTCCTCATTTCCAGCCTGATCATATTCCCTGCCCTTACATCCATGCGTATGTGCAAGACGTTTAAGAGCGTGATCATCAATTCGGCGGTGATCTCCGTGGTCTGCCTTGTGCTTGGGATTACAGTCTCCTATGTGTGGGGCACACCGGCGGGAGCCAGCGTGGTTATGGTAAATATCGCGGCTCTGCTGATCTACTCTTTGATCGGACTGATCCGGAATAAAGGAAAATGAAGATGACAGCGGAAATTTTCGGCGCCGTTGTGATGGCGGCTTTCGGAACGTATTATTTTCGAAATAAAAAGAGAAACAGAAAGCAGGCGCTTCTCTGTAAGGCGCTGGCTACGGCTGTCCCGGGAATTCTGCTGCTGGGATATCTGTACGGAACGTGTACAGGAGAATCTGCCGGCAGCATTGTGTCCGGATGGGCGGATGGCGTGACTTGGTGGGCAGCATCTGCGGGCACCCTTGCGGCAATTGTATTTTATATGGCGGCGGATGTGCTGCTGGAGTGCAGATTCGTATGGGGAGCGATCAGCTTTGGCGTTGGACATATATGCATGGCGGCAGGTTTCCTTTTGAGCGGGGAGACGGTACTGGTTTGGAAGAAAAGCGGCGGCTTTTCCGTCGACTCCGCTCTGCTCGGCCTGACGCTGGCTGTCTGTGCGGTTTTTGTGGCAGCAGCCTGCGCTGCGCTTCGCAGATATTTTCATTCTCTGAAGAAAAAGAAACTTCTGTATCCTCTGCTTGCTTATGTGCTGGTGCTGAGTATGATGGCTGCTCTTGCCGTGACGGCAGGCGGAGTTGTTCCGGCGGCGGGCGGACTTTGCTTTGCTGTCTCGGATGTGCTCCTTGGCAGAAACCGGCTGGGAAAGCACAGGAGCAAGGTGCGCGGCGCGCTGGTACTGATCCTGTATTATGCAGCAGTGTATCTCTTTGCGATGCGGCTGTGGCTGTGAATGTTAGAATGGAAAGGATAAAACTATGGCATTATTTCATGCGATTTATAATATACTCTGGGGAGATCTGATCACGATACCTCTTCCGGGCGGCAGTACGCTGGGGCTCTCGCTTCTTGTACTGATCCTTGTTCCGGCGGGGATTTATTTTACAATACGGACAAGATTTCTTCCGTTCCGGCTCTTCCCTGAGATGCTGAAGGTGACTTTGGAGAACAACAGGAAGATTGAAGAGGAGGAACGGGAGGGAATCTCCGGCGTACAGGCGCTGATTGTCTCGACGGCCTGCCGTGTGGGCATGGGCAATCTGGTCGGTGTGGTTGCGGCAATCTCCGCCGGCGGCGCGGGAGCCGTATTCTGGATGTGGATAATTGCCCTTGTAGGCTCTTCCACTGCATTTATCGAGGCCACGCTTGCGCAGCTTTATAAGGAGAAAGATCCGCTCTACGGAGGATACCGGGGAGGCCCGGCTTATTATATCCATGCGCTCTTTATAAAGAAGGGAAGCAAACGGAAAAAGTCCATACTGGCCGTACTGTTCGCTATATCCGGACTGATCTGCTGGTGCGGCATCAGTCAGGTGATCAGCAACTCCATTTCCTCCTCTTTTGAAAATGCATTTCATGTTCCGCCGATCTATTCCACTGTTATCCTTGTGGTGATCGCAGCGGTCATCGTTCTGAGGAAGAATGCGACAGTGAAGGTGCTGGATATCATGGTTCCGATCATGGCGGCGTGCTATTTCTTTATCACGATCTTTATTATTGTAACGAATGCAGGTCAGCTTCCGTCAGTGTTTGGAAGAATCTTTTCAGAGGCGTTCGGTATCCGTCAGGTTGTCGGCGGAGGAATCGGCGCCGTGATCATGAACGGTGCTAAGAGAGGGCTTTTCTCCAATGAGGCAGGATCCGGCTCGGCTCCCTGTGCGGCCGCTGCGGCTGACATCAGCCATCCGGCGAAAGAGGGGCTTCTGCAGGCACTGGGTGTCTTTATCGACACTCTCCTGATCTGTACATGTTCCGCTATGATCATGCTGCTGACCCCGGAGTCCATGACAAAAGGACTTGAGGGAATGGATCTGCTCCAGACGGCGATGAACTATCATCTCGGAGAGTTCGGTGTTATCTTTATCGCGGTGATCCTGTGGCTGTTCAGTTTTTCCACATTTCTGGGAATCCTGTTCTATGCCAGATCGAATGTGGCGTATCTCTTCGGCGATAACTGGATCTCCCAGACGCTGTACAAGGTGCTGGCGCTCGTCATGCTTTTTGTCGGCGGACTGGCGGCGTACCAGTTTGTGTGGGATCTGGGAGACCTCGGAGTAGGGCTTATGACCGTGTTCAATATGATCGCGCTCATCCCGCTGGCACCGAAAGCACTGGCGTCGCTTAAGGATTATGAGCAGAATGTGATGAAGAAAAAATAACCCGTTTTATATCGTGCCGGTTCTGCGGAATTGCCGGGGAGTTACAGCACACATTTTCCACGAACTGCGCCGCCTTATGTAAGAGAGGCGCCGGCCCATTTTAAGAGGAAAGGAAAACATTATCTTCTTACTTCAGGAACAACGGGATATTTTCCAAATCCTTCAGAGGCGGCATGTGCAGACAGATGGCTTCCACAGGCTATGGATAAAGAATACGAAGTGTATAGAGAGATGTTTGAATCGCTGTTTCGTGACGGCGGTAAAAGTTTTGATTTTTCCAGAATGGGAGAGCCTGTGGTTGAAAATACTTCGATTGCCGATTATATCTGGCTTCCGCTGCGTTTTGAAGACAACAGGGTCGTGATTGAATGGAAAGATGAATGGAGTCTGGAAGACTATAGATAAAAGATGTTTGTATAATATATGGAGTTTAGAGCAGAAAGCGGCCGTACAGAGGCCGCTTTTGCTGTCTGTAAATTGAATACATGATATATTCTCTTGGGGTGTGTTTCAATATGAAAACAAGAATATGTTGCATACAGAAACAATACATGCTATAATACAGAAAAATCACAGAAGGGCGGTGCGGATATGAAAACAAAGTTTCCAGAGTATCTCGCAATGTTTCGCAGTCAAAGAGGGTATACACAGGCCCAGATTGCAGAAAAACTGAAGATCTCCCGATCCACCTATGCAAATTATGAGAGCGGCAACCGTTCCCCGGATCTTGAGATGCTGGAGCGGATCGGAGATGTGCTGAATTGTTCTCTGGACGAATTGTTCGGAAGATCTGGCAGCGGTTATGACGGTGCGTACAGCAACAGCAGTATGGCTGCTGCATCCGCAGGCGCAGTCTTCGAAGAAAAACATCCATATCATGTGAATATGGAGCGGAAGAAAGAGGCAGTGCCCGGCAGAAGAAAGAGAAAGCTTGCGATCGGCGTGCAGGATTTTCGTTTTTTACGGGAACGGAATGCTTATTATGTGGATAAAACTCAGATGGTGGCCGAATTTCTAGATTCATGGTATCAGGTTACACTGATCACGAGGCCGAGGCGTTTCGGCAAGACGATGAATATGTCCATGCTGGCGGAGTTTCTCGACTGTACAAAAGATTCTGCTGAGATTTTTGCCGGGACAAAGATCAGCAGGAGTGAATGGATGCCGGAGATGAACCAGCATCCAGTCGTATTTCTCTCATTTCTGAATGTAAAGGCGGACAGCGCATCGATGATGGCAGCGCAGCTGGGCGGAGCGTTATGGGGCGAGTATGAACGTTACTCAGCAGTCATTAATAGCAGTGATCTTCCTGAATCGCAGAAAGATTCTTTTAATCATATTTATAATTCTTTACGGTCGCCGGATGATGATGTGGAGAGCCGAAAGAGTATTTTTGATTCCATTGCTGTGTTGTGTCAGGTTTTGGAAAGGTATTATGGAAAGAAAGTCTATCTTCTGCTGGACGAATATGACACTCCTTTCATTTCTGCCAATTCCGGCGGATATTACGACGAGGTCAGGGAGATGCTGGCCGGCATGATGCGGTCCGCGCTGAAGGGAAATCCGTCCATAGAGAAAGCATTGCTCACAGGGATCCAGCGTGTGGCAAAGGAAAACATTTTTTCCGGACTGAATAATCTGGTTGTTTGTACAGTGAAGGATCCGGACTATGAGGACTGCTTCGGATTTACGGAAGAAGAAGTCCGTGATCTGCTGGAATACTGCGGCGTACCGTTTACTGCGGAAGTGAAGGAAATGTATGACGGATATCAGATCGGCATGACAGAGCTGTATAATCCATGGTCTATATCCTGTTATGCCGCGAGGCGGAAACCGGAGTCCTACTGGGTGAATACGGGCGAGAACAGTATCATCAAAAATGCAATGGAACAGAGGGACGACTCATTTGTCCGGGACTATAATACTCTGATCGAGCGGGGAAAGGTGGAAGTACAGGCAGAACTGGCGACAGCGTACTATGAAAAAGCGGATGACGCGTCTCTGTGGGGGCTTTTAATCAATGCAGGGATAGTGACGATACAGGAACAGACAGACGAAGATCATTTCCTTGTCCGTGTCCCGAATCAGGAAGTATGGAAGGCATTCCGGGAGCTGACGGCATTTTATCTGAGAGTAGAAGAAGGACACATCGGCGCAATGCTGTATGATCTTGAGGCCGGGAAGATGGACAGATTCGTTGAGGATTATCAGGGGATTCTCATGAAACTGCCGTCATATCACGATCTTAAGAGTGAGAACAGCTATCATATGATGATGCTCGGAATGTGCGCGTTTATGCAGAGACACTATGAAGTAAGCAGTAACAGGGAGAATGGAAGCGGCCGGGGAGATATCGTGCTCCGAGGTAGAAAACCGCAGTACCCCGGCATGATCCTGGAGTTCAAATATACAAAAGATGAATCACAGGATTTGGGAGAACTTGCATCAGATGCAGTCAGTCAGATCAAAGAGAAGAAATATGATGCTGGTATGGGCGGAACTGTTTATTTCATCGGACTTGCCCATTGCGGTAAGCATGCAGAAGTCAGATGGGAGAAAAAGCAGTCTTAAAATATTGTTGTTTATGATTAAAAAAGATCAAGAAAACGTGATTGACATAGTTAAAAATACACACTATAATGTATTTAAATTTTTAACTATCAGAAATGCAGTGACAGGGAGGAGTACATAATCTTCGGATGCGCAGAGAGAAGATGGACGGTGTAAATCTTCGTGAAGGGATTATGGAAGTAGCCTTCGAGCAGTGGACTGAACGTACTTATTATACGGCAGCGGAACATTGATTCATCAGCGTCGATACAGGCGGGCTGACGTGAGATAGTATAAGTAGGCTTCAACGTTTTCCCACGTTACAGGGAAGCGGTATCGGATGAGAGGAATGATCAGGAGAGAGCTGGTCAGGTTGATTCCCGTACCGGCAGAGTGCAGAGATTTTCTCTGAATTCAGGTGGTAACACGGATGAAGGATTCGCCCTGAGCATATGATGCTCAGGGATTTTTTTTGTTTGTAACGACTGAGAGTCCGGAGCATCCGTTTTGCAAAGAGGAGGTATGAAATTGAGACAGATTACAGGCAACAAGTTACTGGTAAGAGCATTAAAGGAAGAAGGAGTGGATACAATCTTCGGATATCCGGGTGCGTGTACCATTGATATCAGCGACGAGCTGTACAAACAGGATGACATAAAAGTTATCCTTCCCCGCCATGAGCAGGCGCTCGTTCACGAGGCAGATGCTTATGCAAGGACAACTGGAAAAGTAGGCGTGTGTCTGGTGACAAGCGGACCGGGGGCTACAAATCTTGTAACAGGACTTGCAACGGCAAATTATGACAGTGTTCCTCTTGTCTGCTTTACAGGGCAGGTAGCAAGACACCTGATCGGAAATGACGCATTCCAGGAAGTGGATATTGTAGGTATCACCCGCAGCATTACAAAATACGGCGTGACAGTGAGAAACCGTGAAGATCTCGGCCGTATTATCAAAGAGGCGTTTTATATCGCGCGGACAGGACGTCCGGGACCGGTGCTTATCGACCTTCCGAAAGATGTGATGTGTGAACTTGGCAGCGCGGACTATCCGGACTCTGTTAATATCCGCGGTTATAAACCGAATACAAGCGTGCATATGGGACAGTTGAAACGTGCCCTCAAAATGCTTAAAAAGGCGAAAAGGCCTCTTTTCCTTGCGGGCGGCGGTGTAAATATTGCCCGGGCAAATAAGATATTTACGGAAGTTGTAAATAAGACGAACGTGCCGGTGGTAACGACGATCATGGGAAGGGGTGCGGTACCGACCAGTCATCCGCTGTATATCGGCAATCTCGGAATGCACGGCCAGTATGCGGCGAATATGGCGGTCAGTGAGTGTGATCTTCTTTTCTCTATCGGAACAAGATTCAATGACAGAATCACAGGCAAACTCCATGCATTTGCCCCGAAGGCTCAGATTGTCCATATTGATATCGATACGGCGTCTATTTCCAGAAATATCCATGTTCATGTGCCGATTGTAGCAGATGCCCTTGAGGCTGTGACAAAGATGAACGAATACGTGGAAAAATGTGAGACGGAAGAGTGGCTGGAACAGATCCGATCATGGAAAGAAGAACATCCGCTGACAATGAAAGACCGGGGAAATATGAGCCCGATGGATATTATTCAGGAGATGAACAGGCAGTTTGATGACGCTATCATCACAACTGACGTAGGGCAGCATCAGATGTTTGTCACCCAGTATGCAGAGATCAATGAGAAGAAACAGCTTGTCACATCCGGCGGACTGGGAACTATGGGATATGGTTTCCCTGCGGCGATCGGCGCGAAGATCGGAAATCCCGATAAGACTGTCATTGCTATTTCCGGAGACGGAGGCATGCAGATGAATATTCAGGAGTTTGCCACGGCAGTACTGGAAGAACTTCCGCTTATCCTCTGCGTATTCAATAACGAGTATCTTGGTATGGTGCGCCAGTGGCAGAAGCTTTTCTACGGCAAGCGTTACGGCATGACAAACCTGCGTTCCGGAGCCCTGTACCGCAGGACAAACGGGGAGGAGATGCCGGAATACACACCGGATTTTGTAAAACTGGCAGAGAGCTACGGCGCGAAAGGAATCCGCGTTATGAAGAAAGAGGATATTGCAGCCGCATTTGAAGAGGCAAAGAAAAATACAAAGACACCGACACTGATCGAATTCATCATTGATCCGGAAGAAATGGTCTACCCGATGATCCAGCCGGGCGGAACTCTGGAAGAGATGATCATGGATTGCTAGAGGAAGGAGTGCATGAGAATGGATAACACAATGAAAAAAAGATGGATTTCCCTTTATGTTGAGAATCAGGTGGGCGTGCTCTCCAAGATTTCCGGACTTTTCTCCGGAAAATCCTACAATCTGGACAGTCTTACCGTAGGAACGACGGAAGATCCTACCGTATCAAGAATGACAATTGCTACAGTCAGCGATGACGAGACATTTGAGCAGATCAAAAAACAGCTAAACCGCATGATAGAAGTGATCAAGGTAATTGATTTTACCGATATCTTTGTCAGGATGAAAGAGATCCTGTATGTGAAAGTGTTTAAATGCTCCCCTGCAGATAAAGTGGAAGTATTTCAGATTGCGGAAACTTTTAAGGCGAAAGTGATTGATTACGGCAGGGACAGTGTGCTCGTGGAATTCGTCCAGACAGCGACTAAGAACGATGCGGTGGTCAAATTAATGAAAGAAGAATTTAAGAGCATAGAGGTCGTCAGGGGCGGAAGCGTGGGAATCGAGTCTATCAGCATGATGGAGCGATAGATTAAGAGCGCCATTCGCAAAGCCGCACTGCGTGCTGACTGCGGCTTCCGCCGCTTCTTTGCCCGTTGGCACTGGGGCCGTCCGTAATCAGTTCAGGAGCGCTATTCGCAAAGCCGCACTGCGTGCTAATTGCGGCTTCCGCCGCTTCTTTGCTCATTGGCGGGCGCTCAGCCAATTCATATATACATCTGCGGAAGTATGCGAGCATCCTTCCGGCAGCTGTACATATGAATTGCTGAACTGTTACTCAAAAAACCGAGCGCACTCTTGATTTTTGTTAATCGCAGTATTATAATGGTCACCGTAGAGTAATGAAAGACTTTTCCAAGCAGAGGAGGAAATACAATGGAGAAGAAAAATCTTGACTGGGAAAATATGGGATTCAGCTACATACAGACTGACAAGCGGTATGTGTCAAACTATAAAGATGGCAAATGGGATGACGGTGCTCTGATCGATGATGCAAACATCGTGATGAATGAATGTGCAGGAGTACTTCAGTATTCGCAGTCTGTTTTTGAGGGACTGAAAGCATATACAACAGAGGACGGACATATCGTTACATTCCGTCCGGATCTGAACGCTTCCCGTATGGTAGATTCTGCAAAGCGCCTTGAGATGCCGCCGTTTCCGGAGGATCGTTTCGTAGACGCCGTAGCGCAGGTTGTTAAGGCAAACGCAGCATATGTTCCGCCGTACGGCTCAGGAGCTACACTGTATATCAGACCGTATATGTTCGGCAGCAATCCGGTTATCGGTGTGAAACCTGCTGATGAGTACCAGTTCAGGATTTTTGCGACTCCTGTAGGTCCGTACTTCAAGGGCGGCGCAAAGCCGATCACGATCTGTGTGTCAGACTTTGACCGCGCGGCGCCGCACGGAACAGGACACATCAAAGCGGGACTTAACTACGCGATGAGCCTTCATGCAATCGTAACAGCTCATGCAAACGGATTTGATGAGAATATGTATCTGGATTCCGCTACAAGAACAAAAGTAGAGGAGACAGGCGGAGCAAACTTTATCTTTGTTACAAAGGACAATAAAGTTGTTACACCTCACTCAAGTACGATCCTTCCGTCCATCACAAGAAGATCTATCATGTATGTGGCAGAGCACTATCTCGGTCTGGAAGTTGAGGAGAGAGACGTATACTTTGACGAAGTAAAAGACTTCGCAGAGTGCGGCCTGTGCGGTACGGCTGCGGTAATCTCACCGGTAGGAAAAGTTGTCAACCACGGAGAAGAGATCTGCTTCCCGAGCGGAATGGAGAAGATGGGACCGGTTACCCAGAAACTGTACGATACACTGACCGGTATCCAGATGGGACACATCGAGGCTCCGGAAGGATGGATCAAAGTCATCGAGTAGTGATTCTAATAATATTTATAAATAATGTTATAATTAAAAAGCTGCAACATTCCTGTAAAGAGTGTCGCAGCTTTTTAATGTATTATTTATTGTTTTCATAGATTAAACAGCTTTGTAGCTATGTTAAAATAGATCAATATTGAGAAGATATCAACAAGTGTTGTGATAAGCGGTGATGCCATGATCGCCGGATCAAGATTTACTTTGCTTGCCAGCAGAGGCAGCATACAGCCAATCAGTTTTGCCATGATAACAGTTCCGACCAGCGAAAGTGCGATGACCAAAGCCAGGTTAAAGTCATCATACTGGATCATAATACGGATTCCGTTGGTCACGGCAAGTACCGATCCCACAATCAGAGAAATACGGAATTCCTTGAAGATCACGCGGAAAATATCTTTAAAGCGGATCTGTGACAATGCAATTCCGCGGATGATCAATGTGGAACTCTGGGAGCCGCAGTTCCCGCCGGTGTCCATCAGCATCGGGATAAATGATACAAGGAGCGGGATTGCTGCGAATGCATTTTCGTATTTTGTGATGATCGTTCCCGTAATGATTGATGTGAACATCAGGATCAAAAGCCATGGAATACGATTCTTTGCATGGGTAAATACCGACGTCTCAAAATAGGTTTTTTCGCTGGGATTGATAGCTGCCATCTTTGTGATATCTTCAGTTGCTTCCTCTACCATAACATCCATGGCGTCGTCGAATGTGACGATTCCTACCATCAGCCCGTCCGTATCCAAAACAGGGATAGCGAGAAAATCGTATTTTGTAAAAAGCTTTGCCACTTCTTCTTTATCTGTATGTGTTTTTACAGAGATGATCTCCGTCTCCATCAGGTCTTTGATGAGTACATCATCGTCCGTTGTCATCAGGTCTTTGGCGCTGACAATACCGATCAGCCTGCGCCGCTCTGTTACATAGCAGGTATAGATCGTTTCTTTGTGTATTCCGGTTTCCTTGATATGCGCCATTGCCTGTGCGACCGTCATATTTTTTCGTATATCCACATATTCAGTTGTCATGATGCTCCCGGCACTGTCTTCGGGGTAGTTCAGGAGCTGATTGATCAGAGCTCTGTCCGAAGTGCTGACTGTATCAAGGATCCGGTTGACCAGATTAGCAGGAAGCTCTTCGAGCATATCTACTGTATCATCCATGTACAGATCATCCAGAAGTTCTTTCAGCTCTTTTTCGGAAAACATTTCCACCAGATAAGACTGCATGGAGCCGTCCATATTTGCGAATACTTCCGCTGCTTTATCTTTTGGTATCAGACGAAAAGCCAGTGCGAGCTCTTTATCGTCAAGCTCCGAGAGCAGTGAGGCTATGTCCACTTCGTTCATTACATCCAAAATACTCCTCACAGCTTTGTACTGACGCTGCTGGAGAAGTTTTACAAAAATATCTTTGTTCATGATAAATACCTCTCTTTATGTTGTTTTTAGTCATTAAGCTGCATATATGGCAACTGGCACCAGAGTCCATAACCTCACCTCCTTTGGCTGCAGTTCACACTGTATTCGGGTGATGATAAAGTGTGAACAAAAATTACAAACAAAAATTACAACAGAAAACTCCGCCACTGCCTGAACAATGACGGAGTCATAAACAATCCACAAAAAATAAACATGACCGGGATGCATCGTTCAAGCTTTAGTATCACAGGGCATATCAATTGCATTAGGCTGCACCTTCACGACACAGCCTGCTGACCATCTTATCGTGTCTCCACGATCTCGCGGCAGCAATCTTCGGGATTATCCTTATCCCTGTGGTAACCTCACCTACCGAATGATGTATTCTGTTTTGTACGTGTAAATTGTAAAACAATGACTGCGGGCTGTCAAGAAAAAATCAAATTGTTTTCTTGTTATTTTATGTCTGAAAGCGTATACTTCTATCTGGCATTGAGTGCAACGGAACGGTAATTAGGAATTTTACAGCGAGAGGTATATGGCATGATTGGATTAGGAACAATTATAAATGTAGCGGCGATTATTGTTGGAGGCCTGATCGGTTTGATATTCAGCAGAGCAATCAGTGCGAGATATCAGGAAACATTGATGCAGGCAAACGGTGTATGTGTATTATTTGTAGGAATCAGCGGGACGATTCAGGAAATGATGTCAGTAACGTCTGACGGTCTGAAGAGCGGCGGCACAATGATGATCGTGCTCAGTTTTGCCGTCGGTTCTCTGGCAGGAGAGTGGATCAATCTGGAACAGCGGATCGAGCAGTTCGGCAGCTGGTTGAAGATAAAGACAGGAAATGGAAAAGAAAAACTGTTTGTAGATGGATTTGTAACAGCATCTCTGACAGTCAGCATTGGAGCGATGGCTGTAGTCGGAGCCATACAGGACGGTATTTCCGGAGATCATTCTACACTGATACTCAAGGCCGTCCTTGATATGCTCATTATTTGTGTGATGAGTGCATCTATGGGAAAGGGATGTATTTTTGCAGCAATTCCTGTGGGAATATTACAGGGAGTGATCACTCTTCTCGCAAGATTGATACAGCCGGTCATGACGGAGGCAGCACTGTCAAATCTGTCTCTGACAGGGTCGATGCTGATCTTCTGCGTCGGGATCAATCTGCTGTGGGAGAAAAAACTGAAAGTCGCCAATATGCTCCCAGCCATTATTATTGCCGTGATCTGTGCATTTGCAGGTGTGTGACAGAAAATAGCGCGGAAACGGTATCAGGTTAAAAAACAGTTATTAAACTGAAAGAAGTGAAAAACAGAGCAGAATCTGTTATAATAGACAGGCAGATTAATAATGCTGCAAAAACAGAGGTAAGAAAAGAGGAATTATCATGGAGTATAAGATTACCGGATATAAACCGGAAAAGTTATTTCATTTTTTTGAAGAGGTTTGTGCCGTGCCGAGAGGATCAGGCAATGAAAAAGGCATCAGCGACTTTCTTGTAAAATTTGCAAAAGACAGAGGTCTGTGGGTATATCAGGATGACAGCTATAATGTGATCATTAAAAAAGGCGCAAGCAAGGGCGCGGAGGACAAAGAGCCGGTTATGCTTCAGGGCCACATTGATATGGTATGCGACAAACGCGCCGGAGTTGAGCATGATTTCACAAAAGAGGGAATCGATCTGGTGCTGAAAGACGGCGTGCTTTCTGCAAACGGCACAACGCTGGGAGCGGATAACGGCGTTGCGATCGCGCTTATGATGATGGTGCTGGACGATGAAGATATCAAACATCCGCCGGTTGAGTGTGTGTTCACGACAGAAGAGGAAGTAGGATTAAACGGTGCGCAGGCTCTGGACAAATCCCAGATTACAGCAAGAACGATGATCAATATGGACTCTGAGGAAGAGGGCGTTGCAACGATCAGCTGCGCAGGAGGATTAAGAGTCCAGCTTACAAGGCCTGTAGAGAGGATCGCAGCAGAGGGAACTCTGGTACAGATCAAGATCGAAGGACTGCTGGGCGGACACTCAGGTACAGATATCGATAAAGAGCGCCAGAATGCAAATATACTGATGGCCCGCATGGTTGAGCATCTGATGAAAAATACAGACGGTAAGCTTGTCACCTTTGCAGGAGGCACAAAGGATAACGCTATTACAAGAGAGTGCGAGGCATCTCTGATCTATGCGGAGAAGGCAGAGGCGGAGAAGGCTGAGAAACTTGCATGCGCGCTGGCAGAGACATTTTCTGAGGAAATTTCATCCTTTGAGCCTGACTTCGGATGCGAGATTTCACTGGAAGAAGGACAGAGCGTATCTGCACTGAAAGATGAGGATGCGAAAGCATTTGTAAGTGCGATCCGCCTTGCTCCGAACGGAGTATACAGACGCAACATCAAGATGGACGGCTTTGTAGTCGTATCATCCAACATGGGTGTGGTAAGAGCAGATGAAAAAGAGCTTGTGATCGTTGTATCCCCGCGTTCTTCCGTGGCTTCGCTTCAGGAGGATACGAAAGAGAGATTTGCCCTTCTGGCAGATACTTTCGGATTTACAATTGACTACAGCGGAGAATATCCGGGCTGGGATTATAAGGAAGATTCCAGGATCCGTGAGGTATTTGTAGAGAGCTACCGTGAACTCTTCGGAACGGAGCTGAGACTGGAGGCACTGCATGCAGGACTTGAGTGCGGACTCTTTTCAGAGGCGCTGCCGGGGCTGGATGCGATCGCAGTCGGCCCCACACTTTACAACGTGCACACACCGGACGAAAATGTACCGCTGGATTCATTTGAGAGGTTCTATGAACTGCTGAAAGATGTACTTGCAAGACTGGCTGCATAGTGATCCGGCATGATAATGAGAGGGCAGGCGGCATCCCGAAAGGGTGCCGCCTGTTTGTAAAATCAGAGGTGGACCGCGTTGATCCGGGCACGAGACAGGCGGGGCCGCTGATCGATATCAGGGAGGAAAGAGATGAATACGTTTTATTCGAAACTTAAAAATGTTCTGGAAAGCTCGGAAGGCGATATCTGGGCTGAGACTGTTCTGGAAGGAGAACACGCCGGAGAAAAGCGGCTGCTTATAAATCCTGAAAAAAATGAGTCAGAAAGTCATGAGAGAGTTTTCAGAGAAAGAATCGGGCGTACGCCTAAACTGATCATCTGCGGTGCCGGACATGTGTCTATGCCCATTATCCGTATAGGAAAAATACTTGGATTTGCTGTCACTGTCATAGAAGACCGTCCGAAGTTCGCGGACAATGCAAGAGCGGCAGGGGCGGATCAGGTCTTCTGTGTGCCGTTTCGGGAAGGTCTGGCGGATATCCCCGGTGATTCTGATTCATGGTTCGTGATCGTGACGAGAGGACACAGGTATGATACGGAATGTCTCGAAGCTATTCTGCAGAAACGGTATGCCTACGTGGGAATGATGGGCAGCAGGCGGCGGGTTACGATTGTAAAGAACCATCTTGAGGAAAAGGGCGTGAGCCGTGAAGTATTAGACGCTGTCCACACGCCGATCGGACTGAAGATCGGGGCGGAGACACCAGAGGAGATTGCTGTATCCGTTATGGCTGAAATCATACAGGTAAAGAACGCCCGGAGTGATGAGGGCGGCGGAAAAGCATGCGGCTATTCGGATGAAATGCTTTCCTGTATCTTCGATACGGAAACCGATGAAAAAAATACCAGGGTTCAGAAGAAAGTTCTGGCGACAATTATTTCGCGCAAGGGCTCTGCACCCCGCAGCGTGGGCACGAAGATGCTCATTCTGGAAGACGGAACAACCGTGGATACGATCGGCGGCGGGTGCATTGAGAGTGAGATCATACAGAAAGCGCTCGTCATGATGCGTATGGATACACCGGATTTTCAGATCTGTACGGTGGATATGACGGCTGATCAGGCAGAAGATGAGGGCATGGTCTGCGGCGGAGTTGTGGAAGTAATGCTGGAGAGAGCCTGAATTACAAGAATTGATTGACACCGTTTTCTTCCGGTGTTACCATGTTTACATAGAAATGTTGCAATAGTTCAGTCCGCGCCGTTCGGGCTGAACTGTTACAAATAATATTGCGTACTTATATAGGTTCATAATCGGGTGAACGTCTCTACCAGCCGCCGGAAACGGCTGACTATAAGTATGCCGGAGAGATGGGCGCATCATCCGGTGTATGAGAAAGGAGACAGGGCTGATGAATGAATCTATTTTTATTTTGAAAGGAAATATTGTTTACAGTAAAAGCCAGACAGAGTTTGCCATATGTGAACACGGATATCTTGTGTGCAGAGACGGCAAGGTTGACGGAATTTACCAGACGCTTCCGTTCCGTCTCGGCGGAAATCCGATCCGGGATTACGGCGACTGCCTGATCATACCGGGGCTTGTGGATCTTCACATCCATGCTCCTCAGTATTCCTATAGAGGACTGGGGATGGACATGGAACTCTTAGAATGGCTCGAAGTAAATACGTTCCCGGAGGAGGCAAAGTTCGAAGAGACTGATTATGCGGAGAAGTCTTACCGGATCTTTGTGGAAAACCTTAAGAACAGCGCTACGACGAGAGCCTGCATCTTTGCCACGGTGCACCGGCCGGCCACTCTTCTTCTCATGGATATGCTTGAGAAGAGCGGACTAGATACCTATGTGGGAAAAGTAAATATGGATCGTAACTGCCCGGATTATATCTGCGAGGAGACTCAGGAGTCGGCAGACGAGACGCTGGAGTGGATCAAGGATGTAAACCACAGGAAATATAAGAATACAAAGCCCATTCTGACGCCGCGTTTTACGCCGAGCTGTACGGATGAACTGATGGAAGAGCTGAAGAAACTGCAGATGCGTTATCATCTGCCGCTACAGTCCCATCTGTCGGAAAACCCGGGCGAGATCCAGTGGGTGAAGGAACTCTGCCCGTGGTCGGAATTCTATGGCGATGTGTATGACAGATTCGGCCTGTTCGGGGCGGACTGCCCGACCATTATGGCGCACTGTGTTTACAGCGGGGATGAGGAAATCGCCCGTATGAAAGAAAACGGAGTGTTTATCGCCCACTGCCCGGAGTCCAATATGAATGTGTCATCGGGTATTGCTCCGGTCAGAAAATTCCTTGAAGAAGACCTTCATGTGGGGATCGGAAGTGATGTGGCGGGCGGCTCTACGGAGAACCTGTTCCGCGCCATGGCCCATGCCGTACAGTCGTCAAAGCTGCGCTGGAGACTGCAGGACGACAGTCTGGAAGCGCTGACTGCTGAGGAGGTATTTTATATGGCAACGAAAGGCGGCGGAGAGTTCTTCGGAAAAGTGGGAAGCTTTGAGCCGGGATATGAGTTTGATGCCGTGGTCCTGGACGACAGCCGCCTGAAGCACCCCCAGCCGCTTGACATCAGGAGCCGGCTGGAGCGCATGATCTATCTGGCGGACGAGCGGGAGATCAAGGCGAAATATGTAAAAGGAACAGAAATCAGTCTGCCGTAAGTGTAACGGAGGTGAAATGTATGGAGGAGAAAGCTCATGTAACTGGAAAAAACTATACGGGAGAGAGAGAACATGTAGTCGGCAGGAGTGTAAAACGTGTAGATGCATTTGAGAAAGTCACCGGCCGGGCAAAGTACACCGACGATCTGTGTGATAAAAATGCGTACGTGGCAAAGGTACTGCACTCAACCATCGCCCACGGATATGTGAAGTCAATCGATACATCCGAGGCGGAAAAGATTCCGGGAGTGGTAAAGATTGTCACATGTTTCGACGTACCAAAAAACTATTACCCCACGGCAGGACATCCGTGGTCCACGGAAGAGGCGCATCAGGATGTGGCAGACCGTCTGCTGCTGGTGGAGCACGTGAGATTTTACGGGGATGATGTGGCGGCCGTGATCGCGGAAAATGAGGTGGCGGCCGCGCAGGCTGTGCGTGCGATCAGGGTTGAATACGAAGAACTGCCTTTTGTGCTTGACGTGCACAAAGCGATGGAAGACGGAGCGCCGCAGCTGCATAAAAACTATCCGCACAACATCCTCAAACATACGTCGATCCGCAACGGTGACTATGAAAGCGCGTCGAAAGAGCCGGGGCTTGTGAAGGTAGAGGGCTGGTATCAGACGCCTGCTGTCCAGCACTGCCACATTGAAAATCCGGTCTGTTATGCCTACATGGAACAGGGGCGGATCGTGGTTGTGACTTCCACGCAGCTTCCTCATATCTGCCGGCGTGTTGTAGGTCAGGCGCTGGGAATCCCGTGGGGGAAGGTAAGAGTGATCAAGCCTTATATCGGCGGAGGATTCGGCAACAAGCAGGATATTCTGTATGAGCCTCTCTGCGCATATCTGTGTACACAGGTGGGCGGCAGGACGGTGAAGATAGATACATCAAGAGAAGAGACATTTGTATCGACACGCGTGCGCCATGCCATTCATTTCCATATTATTTCTTATGTGCGTCCGGACGGAACTTACGCGGCGCGCAAGTTCGAGAGCTGGTCGGATCAGGGAGCATATGCATCCCACGGGCACAGTATTGCGGCAAAAGGAATGGGATGCTTTCCGCAGCTGTATCCGTGTCCGAATATCGAAGCCGATACATATACGGTATTTACCAATAAATCCGTCGCCGGCGCAATGAGAGGATACGGAATCCCTCAGGCAATGTTCGCGATGGAGAGCCATACAGAAGATGTGGCAAGGGCTATCGGCATGGAGCCTTATGAGTTCCGTATGAAAAACGTGATGCCGAAGGGCTTTACGGACGGATTTTCAAAGAATGTAAATTATTATGATTCTTTCCGTGAGTGTATGGAAAAAGGCCGCAAAGAATTTGACTATGACAGACGGAAAGAAAAATACGCCCATCAGACCGGCGATATACGGCGCGGTGTGGGGATGACGGTCTTCTGGTATAATACCGGTGTGTGGCCGATCTCACTTGAAACATCCGCCTGCCGTATGGTGCTGAATCAGGATGGAAGCATACAGGTGCAGGTGGGAGAGACTGAGATTGGACAGGGAGCGGATACCGCATTTGCTCAGATGGCAGCAGAGACGCTCGGCATTCCTTTTGAGATGGTTCACGTAGTCTCCTCGCAGGATACAGATGTGACGCCGTTCGGAACCGGGGCCTATGCATCCAGACAGACCTATATGGCAGGATTCTCCATCCGTCAGACGGGAGAACTTCTGAAAGAAAAGATCATTGAGGTGGCGCATGAATTAACGAGACAAATGAAAGAAAATCTGGATATTGTAAACGGAAATATTGTCAGAACAACAGACGGAGAAATCCTTATGTCACTGGGTGAACTGGCAACAGAGAAGCTGTATAGTCTGACAGATAACGGACATCTCACGGCAGAGAGCAGTTACCAGATCAAGAATAACGCGTATTCATTCGGGTGTACCTTTGTGGAAGTTGAGGTAGATATACCGGGCTGCAAGGCTCAGGTGACAGATATTCTGAATGTCCACGACTGCGGACGCCTGATCAATCCGGCACTTGCCGAGGCACAGGTACACGGCGGTATGAGCATGGCAATCGGCTATGCACTGTCAGAGAAGATGCTCTATGATGAAAGAACCGGAAAGCCGCTGAATAATAATCTTCTGGATTATAAGCTTTCTACATTTATGGATCATCCGGATCTTCATGCTGCATTTATTGAGAACTATGAGCCTACCAGTGCATACGGGACGAAAGCACTGGGAGAGCCGCCGACATGTTCTCCTGCACCGGCGATCCGCAATGCGATTCTGCAGGCGACCGGCGTGGCATTGAACGAGATACCAATGAGACCTCATCTGCTGTTTGAGAAGTTTACAGAGGCAGGTCTGCTCTGATACGGAAAAGAGGTGAAAGACTATGTATGATATGAAGGCATTGCATGAGGCGAAGAGTGTGGACGATGCGGTCAGACTGCTTCTGGAGTATCCGCAGGCACAGATTATTGCAGGCGGAAGCGACGTGCTCGTCCAGATGAGAGAAGGAAAGCGCGCAGGCGCGGAGCTGGTAAGTATATACGGGCTGGATGAACTGCGCGGCGTGGTCATGGAAGAGGACGGAACGATCCGGATCGGTTCTCTGACCAGTTTCTCCCATATTACGAAAGACCCGATTATTCAGAAATATATCAATGTTCTCGGTGAAGCAGTGGATATGGTAGGCGGTCCTCAGATACGGAATATCGGAACCATCGGCGGTAATACCTGCAACGGAGTGACATCGGCAGATTCGGCGTCCACCCTGTTTGCGTGGGATGCGGTGATCGAGCTGGCGGGACCGGACGGGATCAGAAGGATTCCGATCAAGGATTTCTACATTAAGGCGGGAAAAGTGGATTTAAGACCGGGCGAGATACAGACCGCTATCCTGATTCCGAGAGAAGCCTACGAAGGATATGAGGGACACTATATTAAATATGCGATGAGAAATGCTATGGATATTGCAACTCTGGGATGTTCTGTAAATGTAAAACTTTCAGAGGACAAGAAAACATTTACAGATGTCCGCATTGCCTACGGCGTGGCCGGACCTGTTCCTATGCGTGCTGTTCATGCGGAGGCGGCAGGCAGAGGACTTGAAGTGACAGAGGAGAACATCGGGAAGATCGGAGATACGGTACTTGAAGATGTAACGCCCCGCGACAGCTGGAGAGCGAGCAAGGCATTCCGGGAGCATATCTCCAAACTCCTGTGCAAGAGGGCGCTGAGAGAGGCGGTCAGAAGAGCAGGAGGCGTGGTTTCGGAAGAAAGCCCGGCGGCTATGGCTCCGAGTGCTTCGGATAATGAGAATGCCGGGACGGGTGAGAAAAAAGAAGCACCGGAGTCGATATCGGGAGCATCAGAGGGCTCAGGGACTGCGAAGCATACGATCATGACGGATTCCGAGAGCGGAAAGCAGTATAAGCTGGTGCGGTGCCGCATCAATGGCGTAGAGAGGGAGACTATGGTGGATGTGAGGGCGTCCCTCACGGATATGCTGCGGAACGACTATTCCCTGACCAGTGTCAAGAAAGGCTGCGAAGTCGGAGAGTGCGGCGCATGTAATGTGATCATCGACGGCGAATGTTACAATTCCTGTATCTATCTGGCGGTGTGGGCAGACGGTAAAGAAATCCGTACTCTCGAAGGATTGATGGGACCGGACGGCGAGCTCTCAGACATCCAGCAGGCATTTATCGACGAGGCGGCAGTGCAGTGCGGTTTCTGTACGCCGGGTGTGATCATGAGCGCTGTGGAGATCCTTGAGAGCGGAAAAGAATACACAAGAGATGAGCTGAGAAAGCAGCTCTCAGGCCATCTGTGCAGGTGCACCGGATATGAAAATATCCTGAATGCCGTGGAGAAGACGATGAAGAAGCGGCTTGGAAAACTGTAAATTAAACGGTCAGATTTTTCAAGTAATCAGACATATTATTCTATATCAATTCAAAAAAATCCCCTGCTATAATCATACTATATGTATCGATGAAAGGCAGGGGGATTTTATGTTATGAAATTCTGTAACATTTCCGTATCTCGCGAGTTAATAAAGTGAAAGGGGGATGAGAGGCATGGATTTCGAACACATATACCGGCTCTATTTCAAAGATGTATTCCTGTATCTCCGGGCACTGTCCGCAAGCGCGGATACGGCGGAAGAGATTACGCAGGAAACATTTGTAAAAGCACTCCGGTCGATCGACTCTTTTGACGGCTCGAAGGATATCAGGGCATGGCTGTTTACGATTGCCAGAAATACATACTATACACATTGCAGGCGGCAGTCCCGGTATGCTGATGAGGAGCTGTCCGAAAATGAGCCGGATATACAGCCGGATTTTACAGAGCGGTTTGCGGACGAAGAGAGCGCCTTTCAGATCCACCGGTTCCTGCACGGCATGGACGAACCCTATAAAGAAGTATTCAGTCTGAGAGTATTCGGGGAACTGCCTTTCGAGAAGATCGGCGCTATATTCGGAAAGAGCTCCGGGTGGGCAAGAGTGACATTCTACCGTGCTAAGAAGCAGATCATTGAGTATATGGAGGTGACGGAGCATGAAAATGGTAAGCTGTAATATTATAAAGGATATACTGCCGCTCTATCTGGATGGGGTAGTGAGCGATGATACGAAGAAGATGGTAGAAGAGCATCTAAAAGAGTGCGACCAGTGCAGAAATGAGGCGATGACTTTAAAGCAAGATGTCGTCCTGCCTGTCAGCAAAAGTGTTCGTCTGGCTGAGACAGAAGTGGTGAAAGGACTGAAAAGAAAACTTTTCAGAAAGAAGTTTTTTGTATCGGCAATATCCGTTATTCTGACGATCGGTGTTCTGTCAGGTATCTATTCCTATATGGCGCTGACGAAGACATGTGTGCCTTATGACAGCGGAAAGATACGGGTGGAAGATGAAAATGGAGCGTTGTATGTGGTCTATCAGGGCGATGACTTGGAGGGCACAGTCAGCTTCGATCCGGCAGAAGTGACGATTGACGGGAAAGAGCAGAACGTGTTCACTTTCTATTGCTATACAACTCTCTGGTCCGAGTATATTGAGCCGATTTTTGATGACGAGACTGAGAAGACTCAGGAGAGGATCATGTATGTAGGGCAGAAGGATGAGATAGACAGAATCTATTATGGAGAGTTTGACAGCACAGACCCGCTTTCCGCGGAGTACGACTATGCATCGATGCTTGCCGGCCCGGAAATGGAGATTATCTGGGAGAGATAATCCCCAGGGACAATCTTCAGAGAAAGATTCAACAGGAGAAATCAACACAAATAAATAAGGACATCCGTTCAGTACATGGCATAACTGTCGGATGTCCTCGTTTTATATTTTTAGGAGATTATCAGCTGTCTGTTTTAAAGATGGATTCTTGTGCCGGTCTTTCCGAGTATTCCGTCTTTTGCTTTCTCAAGCAGGGTGATGAGCGCCTGCCTTCCCGGTTTGGACTCGGCAAAATCTACGGCAGCCTGAACTTTCGGAAGCATAGAACCCGGCGCAAAATGTCCCTCGTCTATATACTGCTTCGCCTCGTCTACCGTAATATCGTCCAGCCATTTTTCATCCGGCTTTCCGTAATTGATCGCAACTTTTTCAACGGCAGTCAGGATGATAAGGAAATCAGCGTCCAGCTCTTTTGCCATAAGGCAGCTTGCGAAGTCCTTGTCAATGACGGCACTGGCGCCTTTTAAATGATTGCCCTGACGAGTGACAGGGATACCGCCGCCGCCACAGGCAATGACTACATCGCCGGAGTCCACCATGTTGCGGATCGTTCCAATCTCGATGATCTCCTGCGGTTTCGGGGAAGCAACCACACGACGGTAGCCGCGGCCTGCATCTTCTTTCATAATGTAGTCATATTTTTCTGTCATCATATCAGCCTGTTCTTTTGTCATGAAACGGCCAATCGGCTTAGACGGATACTCGAATGCCGGATCATTAGGATCAACCCTCACCTGCGTGATCATGGTCGCCACAGGGATATCTGTGATTCCCCTGTTTAAGAGCTCTTCGCGGAGCGCATTCTGCAGGTCATAACCGATGTACGCCTGACTCATGGCAACACAGACAGACAGCGGTGTGTTCGGCTGCTGCGGATCTTCATGGGTGAGGGCAAGCATAGCGTTGTTGACCATGCCTACCTGAGGCCCGTTCCCGTGAGCGACAACAACCTCGCATCCCTCCTGTATCAGGTCAACAATGGCGCGGGATGTGATCTTAACGGCCTTCATCTGCTCCGGCAGAGTATTGCCGAGGGCGTTTCCGCCCAGAGCAATAACGATACGTTTTTTCTTTTCCATAAACTGCCTCCTGAAGATTAATCCTCTTTCACAGCGGCGATGGCTTCTACCTCGCAGAGCACTCCTTTCGGAAGGGCTTTGACAGCGACGCAGGAGCGGGCCGGTTTTCCGGTGAAATATTTTGCGTATACTTCATTGAAAGCTGCAAAATCAGCCATATCTGCAAGGAAGCAGGTTGTCTTTACGACGTCTGTAAATGCTGCTCCCTGACTTTCCAGAAGAGCGCCTACATTTTTCATAACCTGTTCTGCCTGCTCTTCGATGGTAGTGCCGACTACTTCGCCAGTCTCCGGTGAGAGCGGGATCTGTCCGGAGAAAAATGCGATTCCGTTCAGGACGATTCCCTGTGAGTACGGTCCGATTGCTGCAGGTGCGTTTTTTGTGTCAACATATTTTAACATGATGTAAATACCTCCTGATGATAAGATTGTTTTTGAGTGAGTAACTGTTCAGAGAGTTCAGCCGTTCAGCCCGCGCCATTCGCAAAGCTGCAATTTCTATTTAAAAACTCTCGGTGTTGCTTTTTCTTCCAGTTTCTTGAGGATGTCAGCCGGATTTGCGAATTTTGCAAGGAAGATCATAGCTGCGATGATGTACGGTTTGTAGCTTGCCTCTTTGTAGAGCGGATCTCTGTAGCGGTCGAATACGCTTGCGTCAACCTCGCCTTCCTCACAGCTTACGCCTGTGATGTCGGCCGGCAGGCAGTGCATATAGAGAGCTTTGCCGTCTTTTGTTGTCTTCATCAGTTCCTCTGTGCATGCCCAGTCTTTGTGCTGTGCGTTCTGAGCAAGGAGTTCTTTCTCCAGCTCCTTGATGCCTTCGAAGTCACCGTTTCCGTACAGCTCTGTACGTTTCTCCATTGCTGCGAACGGAGCCCAGCTCTTCGGATACACGATATCGGCGTCTTTGAATGCCTCTGCCATATTGTTTGTCTTTGTGAATGTACCGCCGGATTTCTTTGCGTTCTCGGCAGCAACAGCCTCAACTTCCGGGAATACCTCGTATCCTTCCGGATGAGCCAGTACAACGTCCATTCCGAATCGTGTCATCAGTCCGATGATTCCCTGAGGAACAGAGAGCGGTTTACCGTATGACGGAGAGTAAGCCCATGACATTGCGATCTTTTTGCCTTTCAGATTCTCAACTCCGCCGAACTCATGGATGATGTGGAGCATATCAGCCATTGCCTGTGTCGGGTGATCGATATCGCACTGCAGGTTGACAAGAGTCGGTTTCTGCTCAAGGATACCGTCTTTATTTCCCTGTGTTACGGCGTCAACAACTTCGTGCATATAAGCATTTCCTTTGCCGATGTACATATCATCGCGGATGCCGATAACGTCAGCCATGAAAGAGATCATGTTGGCTGTCTCGCGGACTGTCTCACCGTGTGCAACCTGAGATTTTCCCTCGTCCAGATCCTGAACCTCAAGACCTAACAGGTTACATGCAGATGCAAATGAAAAACGTGTACGTGTGGAGTTATCGCGGAACAGTGAGATTCCGAGACCGCTCTCGAAAACCTTTGTGGAGATATTGTTTTCTCTCATGTAGCGGAGAGCGTCAGCTACTGTAAATACAGCTTCCAGCTCGTCGTCTGTTTTCTCCCATGTCAGGAAGAAGTCTCCGTTGTACATATCCTTAAAGTTCAGGGCGTTCAGCTTGTCGATATAATCCTGTAAAGTTTTCATTTTTGTTTATCCTCCTTGAATATTGAAATAAAAAATTATGTTATATGCGGACGAAAATCCGTTTCAGTGTCCTCCATTCCGAGGCTCCGCTTAACCTCCATTCCGGACACAGAAACGGATTTCCTGTGCCATAAGATCGGAAATTTTCGCTTTCGAAATCAAGAAGGTTAAACAAACTGGCATTCAAAAATTAAGTTAAAGCCAGAAAGAAGCCCAAGTGGAGCGAAGAACACATATGATGCCTCTTGAACGTCTTATTCGCAATAAATCTCAGGCAGTGCCGCATATACGGCAGCGCATGTTACAAGATCCTGTTTCCATGTCTTCTCGTTCGGTGCGTGCGCCTGAGCTTCAGCGCCCGGTCCGAATCCGATGCAGGGAATGCCGTTTCTTCCCATGATGGAAACGCCGTTTGTGGAGAATGTCCACTTGTCTGTAAGCGGACGGCTCTGGCGCATTTCCAGTGTCTCGGGAGCGCCGATCCTCTTGTCTCCGTAGAGAGAAGTATAGGCTTTCTCAAGTGCCTTTGTTACCTTGTGGTCTTTCGGGATCGCCCATGTCGGGAAGTAGCACTCGATTTCGTATACGCATCCTGTGTAGGACGGACGGTCGTAGTTGTACATGGATACGACTACGTCGTCGCCGTATTTCTTGACGCTTGGCAGAGCGCGGATCTCATCCAGACAGCTCTCCCATGTCTCGCCGAATGTCATGCGGCGGTCAAGTGATACCGCGCAGGAATCGGCTACCGCACAGCGGCTCGGGGATGTGTAGAAGATCTGGGAAACAGTAACTGTACCGCGTCCGAGGAAACGGGCTTCCTCCCAGTCCGGATTGTATTTCGGATTTAACATTTTTACAAGACCTTTGATCTCTGTCTCGTCTGCATCGTCGTTCTCATTAAGAGCACGCACATCCTGAAGAATATCAGCCATCTTGTAGATCGCGTTGTCACCGCGCTCCGGAGCGGATCCATGGCAGGAAACGCCTTTGACGTCAATGCGGATCTCCATACGTCCGCGCTGTCCGCGGTAAATACCGCCGTCTGTCGGCTCTGTGGATACGACAAATTCCGGACGGATCTTGTCTTCATTGATGATGTACTGCCAGCACAGACCGTCGCAGTCCTCTTCCTGAACGGTTCCCACGACCATGATCTTGCATCCTTCCGGGATCAGGTTCAGATCTTTCATGATCCTTGCGCCGTAGACTGCAGATACCAGTCCGCCGCACTGATCGGATACACCGCGTCCGCCGATTTCTGTGTCGTTCTCGTATCCCTCGTACGGATCGAAGTTCCAGTTGTCGATGTTTCCGATGCCTACTGTGTCGATATGTGCATCGTATGCTATGATTTTATCGCCTGTTCCCATGTATCCGATGACATTTCCCTGAGGATCGATAACGACCTCGTCGAAGTCCAGTTTTTTCATCTCGGCAGCAATTGTGTCGATGTGTGCTTTCTCATCGCAGCTCTCGCCCGGATTCTTTACGATAGCGCGGAGAAATGCGGTCATGTCTTTCTGATAACCCTGTGCAGCTTCTTTGATTTTGTTGAAGTCCATAGTTTTAATCTCCTTTCCTTGTTTGCGCCGTGTAATGCGCGGCATAGTAGTACACCTCTGCGGTGTTTTGTAAATGTGATTGTTCATCAGGTACCGGAATGCTTATCTGTCGTTCCCGCCCCAGACGATGGATTCGTATCTCTCGGGATCCGTGTCGCCTTCAGTGGAGAAGAGGAGTACTTTTGAATTCTCATCCAGACCGAGATGCTCTCTCAGCGGCCGGTACTCGTCCATTGTCATGATGCACGCAAGTGTTCCGAACGGTGCGGCGCCGGACTCGCCGGATGTCACCGGCTGATCGCCTTTCACCGGTGCTGCGAGCATGCGCATGCCCCTTGCGGCCACCCAGTCGGGTGATGCGACAAAAGTATCTACGTGATTTTTCAGGATATCCCATGAAATGGTGTTGGGTTCACCGCAGGCAAGTCCTGCCATGATCGTTACCATGTCTCCGTCTACGATGCGAATGTCGCCGTCTCCTGCGCAGGCGCCCTTGTACAGGCAGGCAGCAGCTTCAGCTTCCACTACGACTACTTTCGGAGGATTCTCGGGATAGCGGTTTGCGAAATATCCCTGAACAGCACCTGCAAGAGATCCGACGCCGGCCTGAATGAATACGTGCGTCGGGCGCTCGCAATCATAATCGTGGAGCTGCTCGTCCGCTTCCATCGCCATGGTTCCGTAGCCCTGCATGATCCATGAAGGAATCTCCTCATAGCCGTCCCATGCAGTATCCTGCACCATGACGCCGTTTTCCGTCTTTTCCGCCATGGCATTTGCCATACGGACACATTCATCATAATTGTATTCTTCGATGGTCGCCTGTGCGCCCTCGGCAAGAATATTGTTCAGTCTTGTCTGTGTGCTTCCTTTCGGCATGAGAACAACGGCTTTCTGTCCCAGCTTATTGGCGGCCCATGCAACGCCGCGGCCGTGATTGCCGTCCGTTGCGGTAAAGAATGTAGCCTGTCCGAACTCTTTTTTCAGCTCTTCCGAAGTGAGCACGTTGTAGGGAAGCTCGGAGACGTCTTTGCCCGTCTGTTTTGCTATGTAGCGTGCCATGGCGAATGAACCGCCAAGCACTTTGAAAGCATTGAGTCCGAAACGATAGGACTCATCTTTGACGTATACTTCTCCCAGTCCGAGGCGCGCTGCCATGTGATCCAGCTTTGCCAGCGGAGTGACGCTGTACTGCGGAAAGCTTTCATGGAACGTGCGCGCTTTTCTGACCTCGTCCAGCCCCATTATTTTCAGGTTGGAATCCGCTGTCTTCGGCATCTTGTTCACTGCCCATTTGATTGTGTCCATTGTGGAACCTCCTTAATATATGAAATGTTATTGATTACCCTTTGTCCATATAACTGTATAGCGTAAATTTTGATATCCCCAGCAGGGACGAGACTTTGTCGCCGGATTTGGTGATGAGAAATGCTCCGGCGTTATTCAAATACTGCACTACGGCGACTTTATCGTCTTTATTCATCATCGCGACGGGCTTGCCTACTCTGGCGATTGCCTGTTCAATGAGCAGATCGAGGAGTTCGGTCACATTATGGGTGATCCTCTGCGGAGAGTCTGAAGCATCCTCCCCATGGCTGTCCTCGGGTTCGGTCTGAACCAGTCCGCGGATGGAGTTCTCTGCCGCGAGCAGGGTAGTTATGTCGTAATTCATGGAAAAGATATATACGATCTTTCCTTCTTCATTACGGATGTAAAGTGTACTGGATTTTAAGATCCTGCCGTCATCTGTTCTTGTCAGATAAGCGAGTTTATCCTTGAGTTTGCCGGGATCGGATCTCAGCGTCTCCAGCACGATGCCTGACGGGCCGTCGCCGGTATGGCGGTTGGAGACATGTCCGTTTTCAATATAGACGATGGATTTGTCAAGGTCTTTTTTTGTCAGATCGTGGATGACGACTTCGCAGGAATTCCCGAACTGGGCTGCGAGTCCGTGTGCAAGCTGCTTAAGAAAATGAAGTATCTGCTCCATTGCTTCACCTGCCTTTTTAGTAAGCATGTCTGTCATGTGTCTCTAAACTCATCATAGCATAAAAAAATATAGAGTCAATACTTTTTCTAAAAAATTTTTAGGCAATCTAAAAAATATTTAGAATTCATGTTGCATTTATACATTATTAATGGTATTCTATAATCAGTGACAGGACTTAGTGTGCGAATTGCACAGAAATCAGCGATGGCGCACTGAGGGCGGTATGTGTAAAATGAATAAAAAGGAGAAATTAACATGCTTGTTTTAGGTAATGGAAAAGTTATCACAAGAGACGCCGCGTGCCCGCTGATCGAGAATGGCGCAGTCGCGATCGACGGCGCTGCAATCTGTAAAGTGGGTTCTGCAGAGGAAGTCAGAAAAGCATATCCCGAAGCAGAGTACATCGATGCAAAAGGCGGTCTGATCATGCCCGGCTTTATCAATGTACATGAGCATATTTACAGTGCATTTGCAAGAGGGCTTTCCATAAAGGGCTACGATCCGAAAGGATTTCTGGACATCCTTGACGGACAGTGGTGGACGATCGACCGCAATCTCACACTGCATGATACATATTTAAGTGCTATGGCTACTTATATCGACTGTATCAGAAACGGTGTGACCACGATCTTTGACCACCATGCAAGTTTCGGCTCGATAAGGGGCTCTCTTTTTGAAATTGAGAAAGCGGCAAAAGAGACAGGCGTACGTTCCTGCCTCTGCTACGAGATCTCTGACAGAGACGGTATGGACAAGGCGAGAGAATCTGTTATGGAGAATGCGGAGTTCATCCGGCATGCACTACAGGATGATTCCGGGATGATCGCCGGGATGATGGGTATGCATGCACAGTTTACGATTTCCGATGAAACGTTTGCATTTGCGGCTGCCAATAAACCGGATGAAGTGGGATATCACATCCATGTGGCAGAGGGAATCGAAGACCTGCATCACTGTCTGAAGCATTACGGGAAACGGATCGTTGACCGTCTGATGGATCATGGAATCCTCGGAGAAAAGACGCTCCTCGGGCACTGTATTTACATCAATCCTCATGAAATGGACTTAATTAAGGAAACAGGTACTATGGTAGTCCACAATCCGGAGTCCAATATGGGCAATGCGTGCGGATGCCCGCCGACTATGGAGCTGGTGCACAGGGGAATCCTGACCGGCCTCGGTACGGACGGATATACACATGATATGATGGAATCGTGGAAAGTGGCAAATATTCTGCACAAACATCACCTCTGTGATCCGAACGCGGCATGGGGAGAAGTGCCGCAGATGCTCTTTGAGAACAACGCAAAGATTGCGGGAAGATACTTCAAGCAGGAACTGGGCGTCCTGAAAGAGGGCGCGGCGGGCGATGTGATCATCGTCGACTATGATCCGCTTACACCGATGAATGAGAACAATATAAACAGCCATCTCTTATTCGGTGTAACAGGGCATGATGTAATGACGACAGTAGCCAACGGCGAAGTCCTGATGAAAGACAGGAGGCTTACGAAGATCGATACGGCGAAAGTGATGGCCGACTGCAGACAGGCAGCGAAAGAGCTTGCCGGCCGGATCAACGGCTGAGCAGGAGAGCTGCATAAGAAGCGACTGAATCAGTATAAGGAAGGGCCCGGCGATGTATCGGCCGGGGGCAATATAGGGTGAATAAAAATGAATGATACAAAGCAGAAAAAGGACAACTCAGAATTATTTAAATGGGACGGAAATCCGTCGTTCGGTCAGATACTCCCGCTTGCGGCGCAGCATGTGCTTGCCGCGGTAGTCGGCTGTGTGACGCCGGCTATCCTTGTGGCAAACGCCGCAAACAATGCGGGCGGAAATGTGGATATGGGACTTCTGATACAGGTATCCCTTGTATTTGCAGCACTGTCTACATTATTACAGTTATATGCAAAGAAGATCAAACTGGGAAGCGGGCTTCCGGTCATCATCGGCGTCAGCTTCGCATATGTGCCGACGATGACGGCCATCGCAGCTCAGGCAAAAGATGTGAATACAATATTCGGCGCTATGGTCATCGGCGGCGTCGTAGCCATACTCGTAGGCCTGTTTATCAGACAGATCCGCCGGGTGTTCCCGCCTCTTGTGATCGGAACAGTTATTCTGGCGATCGGACTGTCGCTTTACAGTACTGCAGTCAACTATATGGCGGGAAATTCTTCAAATACATATGAAGTGATCGTGGAGCAGCAGGGTAAAACCGAGGCTTTAGTTTACGGCTCATGGCAGAACTGGCTGGTGGCGTTCATTACACTGGCGATCGTTGTTCTGCTCAATCATTACGGAAAAGGGCTCTTCAAGCTGGCATCCATCCTGATCGGGCTTCTGTGCGGATATGTGGTGGCTCTGTGCTTCGGCATGGTTGACTTCTCGGCGCTGTCAAGTGCAGGATGGTTCCAGATTCCGATGCCGCTTGCGTTCGGAATGAAGTTTGACGTCTCGGCGATCCTGCCGCTTGGTATTCTGTTTTTGGTCAACTCGATTCAGGCGATGGGAGATTTCTCCGCTACAACGACAGGCGGTATGGACAGACTCCCGACAGACGATGAGCTCAACGGCGGTATTATCGGTTACGGTGTAAGCAATATCGTCGGAGCATTCTTCGGATGCCCTCCGACAGCTACATACAGCCAGAATGTCGGCATTGTCGGTTCCACAAGAGTCGTGGCGAGAAAAGTATTTACCGCTTCGGCAGTGATCCTGCTTATCGCGGGCCTGATCCCGAAATTCTCTGCACTGCTCAGGACAATCCCGCAGTGTGTACTCGGAGGCGCGGTTGCATCGGTGTTTGCATCTATTGCTATGACAGGAATCAAACTTCTTGTGACAGAGAAACTGACATACAGAAATACGACAGTCGCAGGTCTTGCCATTGCTATCGGCATGGGCGTGACGCTGAACGACGGATGCTTAAATCAGATGACACAGAGCATCCACAGCGCTCTGAATATGAGCATGAGTCTGGAGAGCTTCCAGTCCATCATTAACAACACATTTGCATCATCGCCGGTTGTACTGGCTACGATATTTGCAGTAATTCTGAATCTGATTCTGCCGAAAGACAAGCCGGACGCACAGTAAGATAGAAAGGCCGGCTGGAATAACAGGAGGAAATAACTATGAGTGATATTATGAGACCGATGTCTTTTGAACAGCTCTTAAACTGGACATTGACAGAGTATAGGAAGAGTGGAACTGTATTCGGAGAGCATCATCCTTATCATGCGGATGAAAAATATAACCGGATGATCTTTGAGAGAACACTTGAGACGCCTGTAGGCCCGGCGGCAGGACCGCACACCCAGCTGGCGCAGAACATCGTGGCCGCGTACTATACAGGCAGCCGTTTCTTTGAATTGAAGACCGTACAGGTCATGGACGGAGCGGAGTTGTCAGCCTGTGTGAATAAGCCGTGCATCAAGGCGGATGATGAGTGTTATAACTGTGAGTGGTCCACGGAGCTCTATGTGCCGCAGGCTATGGAAGAGTACATTAAAGCATGGTTCCTGTGCAAAGTTATTGCCAAAGAGTTTTCATTGGGGAGCATGGACGGCTTCCAGTTCAATATCAGTGTCGGCTACGATCTGGAAGGAATCAAATCAGAGAAGATCGACAACTTCCTCAACACTATGCAGCATGCGCAGGATTCCGATATTTTCAGGACGTGCAGAGAATATCTTCTCGCTCACACAGATCTGTTTGAACATGTGACAAAGGAAGATATTGAGAGTATCTCGGGGGATATCTGTAATTCTGTTACGATCTCCACACTGCACGGATGTCCTCCGCAGGAAATTGAGCGCATCGCCATGTATCTGATCACGGAAAAGGGATTCCATACTTTTATTAAATGCAATCCGACACTGCTCGGATATGAGTATGCCAGAAAGATGATGGATGATATGGGATACGACTATGTGGCGTTCGGAGATTTTCATTTCAAAGACGACCTGCAGTATGAGGACGCGGTTCCCATGCTGACAAGACTGATGAAAGTCTGCGAGGAGAGAAATCTCGAGTTCGGAGTTAAGATCACGAATACATTCCCCGTAGATGTGAAGCAGAATGAACTGCCAAGTGAAGAGATGTATATGTCGGGGAAATCTCTGTATCCGCTGTCTATCTCCGTGGCGGCGAAGCTGGCGAAAGATTTTGGAGGAAAGCTGCGCATCTCTTATTCCGGAGGAGCGGACTTCTACAATATTAAAGATATCGTAGAAGTGGGAATCTGGCCGGTGACTGTGGCAACTACGCTTCTGAAGCCCGGCGGTTATGACAGAATGTCACAGATGGCGTCCCTTCTTGAGAAAGAGGGAGCCGTATTTGCAGGAGTAGATGCCGACGCGGTGAGCAGACTCGTGGAGGAGGCAAAGACAGACCCGCACCACGTAAAAGCGGTGAAACCTCTCCCGTCCAGAAAGATGAAGAAACAGGTTCCGCTTCTGGACTGCTTTGTGGCTCCGTGTAAGGAAGGATGTCCGATCCATCAGGATATTCCGGCATATCTTCAGCTTGTAAAAGCGGGAAAATATGAGGAAGCCATGAAAGTCATCACGGAGAAGAACCCGCTTCCGTTTATTACAGGAACGATCTGCGCGCATCCGTGTATGAATAAATGTACCCGTAATTTCTATGAAGAGTCCGTCTACATCCGCGGTATGAAACTGATTGCCGCAGAGAACGGATATGACGCGCTCATGGACAAGATCACCGCTTCACCGATAACAAAGAGCGGGAAAGCGGCTGTCATCGGCGGCGGCCCGGCAGGAATGGCTGCGGCATATTTCCTGAGACGCTCAGGCATGGAGACTACATTGTTTGAGAAAACGGATGCCCTTGGAGGCGTGGTGCGCCACGTGATCCCTGAGTTCCGTATCCCCGGAAGTGCCATTGACAAAGACGCGGCGCTTCTTGAAAAGGTTGGCGTCAACATCTGTCTGAACAGCGAGATCACGGATCTGGATATGTTGAAAAATGCAGGATACACGGCGGTTATCCTTGCTGTGGGAGCCTATGAACCGGGGGTGCTCAGACTGGAAAAAGGCGAGCCGGTCAATGCACTTGAGTTCCTTGCGGACTTCAAGGCAAAAGACGGGGATCTTGATATCGGAAAGAACGTTGTGATCATCGGCGGCGGAAATACGGCCATGGATACGGCGAGAGCGGCCAAGCGCACGAAAGGCGTGGAACACGCGTATCTTGTATACAGAAGAACGAAGCGTTATATGCCGGCGGATGAGGAAGAACTTGTCATGGCGGTGGACGACGGCGTGGAGTTCATGGAACTGCTCTCACCTGTGAAACTGGAAGACGGAAAACTGCTCTGCAAAGTAATGAAACTGGGAGACTACGACGCGTCCGGAAGAAGAGGCGTGGTGGAGACCGGCGAAGAGAAAGAGATTCCGGCGGATACGGTCATTGCAGCGGTAGGCGAGAGAGTGCCGACGGCATTCTATGAGTCCTGCGGCATTAATGTAAATGAGAGAGGACGCGCCATTGTCAATGAGGAGACCTGCGAGACGAGCCGTCCGGGTGTATACCTTGCAGGAGACGGACTTGGCGGTCCGGCGACAGTTGTGGAAGGTATTGCAGACGCCCTGAGAGCCGCACAGGCTGTGACCGGCGGCACTCTTGTAAGAGACTTTGAGCCGGAGACAGATGAAGATACGATCTACGGAAGAAAAGGAAATCTCTCCGATATGAAAGAAGACAAAGAGGAGAGCGGAAGATGCCTCGGATGCTCCGGTATCTGCGAGAACTGTGTGGAAGTATGTCCGAACCGGGCGAATATTTCCATCCGCGTGCCTGGCATGGAGAAACATCAGATCATCCACGTGGATTATATGTGTAATGAGTGCGGCAACTGCAGAAGCTTCTGTCCGTATGACAGCGCACCGTATCTTGACAAGTTCACATTATTTGCAGATGAGAAGGATATGGAAGACAGCAAGAATCAGGGATTTGCGGTTCTTGACAAAGATCAGGTAAAATGCATGGTACGCTTCTTCGGAGAGACCTCTGTCTGGACAAAGGGAGAAGAGACAAGGATCCCGGAAGGACTGCAGAAACTGATGGAGACTGTCTGCACGGATTATGCATATCTTTTGAGGTAACAAAACAGCAGAATTTTATTACAGAAAGAGGGAGTCGGCATGAAACTTTTATTTAAAGGCGGCACGGTCGTAAGCGGAGACGGCATGAAGAAACTTGATCTACTGGTAAAAGGCGAGAAAATCCTTGTGGCGGGCGAAAATCTGGAATTCCGCGACGCCCAGATCGTGGACGTCCGCGGAAAGCTCCTTTTCCCCGGCTTTATCGATGCGCATACTCATATGGCGCTGGAAGTGAGCAATACGGTCACGGCGGACAAGTTCGAAACCGGAACAAAAGCGGAGCTTGCCGGCGGAACTACATGTATCGTGGATTATGCCACACAGTATAAGGGGGAGAGTCTGCGAGAGGCGCTCAACAACTGGCATAAGAAGGCGGACGGACAGTCTTCCTGTGATTATGCATTTCATCTGGCTCTGACAGACTGGAACGAGGAGATCAGCCGCGAGCTGGAGGAAATTGTTCAGAAAGAGACATGTTCGTTCAAGCTGTACATGACCTATGATACGATGGTAGACGACGAGACCATGTACGAAATCCTCTCCCGTCTGAAAGAACTGGGCGGAATCGCCGGCGTACACTGTGAGAATAACGGCATCATTCAGGCAAGGCTCAAAGAACTGGAGAAGACAAAGGGCGGAAGGACAGACGTATCGGATTATCCGTGGACGAGGCCGAAAGAGGCGGAGGCGGAAGCAGTGGCACGTCTCTTAAAGATCGCCAAATGTGTAGATACTCCGGTTGTCGTGGTACATTTGAGCACCGCGGCAGGATACCGGGAGATACTCAGGGCACGGGAAGAGGGACAGACCGTATATGTGGAGACGTGTCCGCAGTATCTGCTTATGGATGAGAGCAAGTATTCTCTTCCGGCAGAGGAGGCAAGGCATTATATGATAGCCCCGCCGCTCCGTAAAAAGAAAAATCAGGAAGTACTCTGGCAGGCGCTCAAAGAAGGACGCATCCAGACTATAGCTACAGATCACTGCAGTTTTACAAAAGAGCAGAAAATGGCGGGAGCGGAAGATTTCTCGAAGACGCCATGCGGCATGCCGGGGGCAGAGGAACGCCCGGCTCTGATCTGGCAGTTCGGTGTAAATGGAGAAAGGATCACGGCAGAGCAGATGTGTATCTATCTGTCGGAGAATCCGGCCAAGCTTTATAAACTGTATCCGTGGAAAGGAGCACTCATTCCCGGAAGTGACGCGGATATCGTTGTGTGGAATCCGGACACCGAATGGACGATGACGGCAGAGAACCAGCAGTCGGCATGTGATTACTGTCCGATGGAAGGAACGAAGATCTGCGGCAGGGCAGAACAGGTATATTTGAGAGGCAGGCTTGTGGCGGAAAACGGAAAAATCCTTGAGGAGAAGTCCGGCGTGTATGTCCGTCACGGCGTGGAATAAAATGATCTATATTTACAGTGGAGACAGGCTGCATAAGACAGACTCTCTGAGACAGGTGCTGAAACTGGAGAAAGAAGAGCTCCGGGGACAGCGCCCGGTCGTATCCGCGGTCGGCGCAGGGGGCAAGACAACGACACTGCACCGGCTTGCCGACGAGTATGTCCGGTCTGGTGTACCGGTGCTCGTGACAACCACGACGCACATCATGAAAGAAGACAGGGAATGGTTTCTGTCCGGCTTCTCGGAAGAGAAGGTAGAAGAGCAGCTGCAAAAGTCAGGACAGGTATGGGTAGGAGAGCCGGCTTACGGCGGCAAGCTGGGGAGACTTTCAGACGCCGCGCTTGAGAAACTTCTGAAGCGGGATGTTCCGGTGCTCATCGAGGCGGATGGAGCCAGGCGGCTGCCGGTCAAAGTACCTGCAGAACACGAACCGGTGATCCTGCCCTGTACGACTCACGTATTGTCCGTATACGGGCTGGACAGTGTGGGAAAGAAAATAGAAGATACGGTATTCCGCCCGGAACTGGCGGAGATACTTTTAAAGAAGAAAAGAACAGAATGTGTGACGGAAGAGGACATTGCCCGGCTCGCGGCATCGGATCTCGCGGGGAGAAAAGGATGTCCTGGGATGGCCGTGTACACAGTCGTTTTGAATAAAGCAGATGATGAAAAACTAAGAAAAACGGCACTTGCCATATGCCGTTTGCTGGATGACAGGGGAATCCGGCAGGTGATCGTCACCGGCAGAGAAAAATTCTAATTTAACAGATCATAACAGTTCAGCCCATGGCCGGACTGTTATAACAGGAAGGCAGATAGAAATGAAGATATTGATCAGAGGCGCCGGAGATCTGGCGACAGGAATCGCATCCAGACTCTATGGAGCGGGACATCAGATCCTGATGACCGAGATAGAGGTACCGCTTACTGTAAGGCGTACCGTTGCGCTGTCAAGAGCAGTCTATGAGGGAAGTGCCCGGGTGGAGGAGATGCTGGGTGTCCTTGTGAAAGATCAGGCAGACGCTGAACAGACTATGGCAGCGGGAGATATCGCGGTCATGGTAGATGAAACAGCATCCTGCCGGGAGTGGTTCCGTCCGGATGTGATCGTAGACGCGATCCTCGCAAAGAGAAATCTCGGGACAAAGATCACGGACGCGCCGTTTGTCATCGGAGTCGGCCCCGGATTTACGGCGGGAGCTGACTGCAACTGTGTGGTTGAGACAAAGCGCGGACATACGCTGGGAAATATTATCCGGCGGGGAAGCGCAATCCCCAATACCGGTGTACCGGGAAATGTAGCGGGCTATACGATTGAGCGGCTGATCCGTGCAGGAGCAGACGGAATACTGGAGCCGCGGGCACAGATCGGTGATTATGTGGAGAAAGGCTCTGTTGTCGCTGTCACTGGAGGTGTTCCGGTATATGCACAGATGTCCGGCATCGTGAGAGGCATGCTTCAGGCCGGCGTACAGGTGAATAAGAATCTGAAGATCGGAGATATCGATGCAAGGGCGGAAGTATCCCACTGCTATACGATTTCCGACAAGGCGAGAGCCATCGGGGGCGGCGTACTGGAAGCAGTCACCGGATTCGAGCGGATGAAAGACCGGTTTGCCATAGTAATTCTCGCAGCGGGAGCAGGTACAAGGTTTGGGGGAAATAAACTGAATGCGCTTGTGAAAAACAGACCGCTCTATGAATATACGCTGGACCGTGTACAGGCATTCGGATCATTTCCGGCATTTATTGTTACCGGCTCCGAAGAAATCGCACAGGAAGCAGAAAAGAGAGGCATTACTCCGGTGTGGAATAAAGAGCCGGAAAGGGGAATATCCCTCTCCCTTACGCTGGGGCTTAAGAAAGCGCTGGAGTGCAGGCCGGATTTAAAAGGAGTCCTGTTCTCTGTCTGTGACCAGCCGGGGCTTGATACTTCAACTATGCAGCAGATCTTCTGTACGGCGTATCTGCATCCGGGAAGCATTGTATGCGCGGGAAACAGCGGGAGAACCGGAAATCCGGTGTGCTGGGATGAAAACTTTTTCGCGGAGCTGCTTGCCCTGACCGGTGATGAAGGCGGAAGACAGATCATGAGAAAATATAAGGAAAAGGTGAGAATCGTACAGGTGGATCCGGAGGAACTAAAAGATATTGACAGACGGGAAGACCTGAGATAAATATAACAAGAAGATAGTAACAGTTCAGCTCATGGAACAGCCCACTCGAAAAATCATGCGAGCATGATTTTCTCTCACGGTCAGTTCCATGGCTGAACTGTTACAAAAAACTAACCGAGAGGAGATGGATGGTATGGCGCGGGTACGGAAAAAGAAAGTGGCGGTCGTTCAGTGTACAGGAGGGTGCCGCCGTCAGACAGAGATCAGCAAAGCAGCAGGAAACAGATGTCAGCAGATACTTGAGACGAAAGCGGATGCAGTGTCCTGCGAATATGGCTGCTTAGGCGGCGGGAGCTGTATAGAAGCATGCCGGCTCCATGCGATCTACATCAATGCAAAGGGCGCCGCTGAGGTGGATCCGGAGAAATGTGCGGGATGCGGACTGTGTGCGAAAGCCTGTCCCCGGAGCCTGATCCGGATCACTGATGCAGAGTATAATATCTACTCCGCATGTGTCAGTGAAGATGCAGGAGCGCAGACGAGAAAGAACTGTGAAACCGGCTGTATCGCCTGCGGCATCTGTGTCAGGAACTGCCCGATGGGAGCGGTAAGCATCGAGAGTAACCACGCAGTGATCGATGAGGAAAAATGTATTGCCTGCGGCATGTGCGCAATGAAATGTCCGCGGGGAGCGATCAGAGATTATAACGGGATCTTTACGGTCCGGGAAGTGCAGGTGGGATCATGAAAGAAACATACACATTTACCGTAAACGGTGTGGAAAGAACCACTACAGAAGATAAACCATTGCTGAGGTATCTGCGGGATGACCTGCACCTGCATTCAGTGAAGGACGGCTGCAGCGAAGGAGCCTGCGGAACGTGTACTATCATTGTGGACGGCAGGGCCGTAAAGTCCTGCGTCCTGACGACGAAACGGGCTGTGGGAAAGAATATCGTCACTACAGAGGGGCTCAGCGACAGGGAAAAAGAAGCATTTGTCTATGCGTTCGGTTCCAAGGGGGCTGTCCAGTGCGGATTTTGTATTCCAGGCATGGTCATGGCGGGAAAAGCCCTGATTGACCACGTTCCGGATCCGACAGAGGAAGAGATCAAAGTGGCGTTAAAGGGAAATGTTTGCCGCTGTACCGGATATAAAAAGATCATTGAGGGAATCCAGCTCACTGCCGCGATCCTTCGGGGAGAAGCGCAGATTGAACCGGACTTGGAGAAAGGCGATGTCTATGGAGTGGGACAGCACGCATTCCGTCTTGACGTAAGGGAAAAAGTGCTGGGATACGGGGAGTATCCGGATGATGTAGAGATGGAAGGAATGGTCTATGCATCGGCAGTCCGCTCAAAGTATCCGCGGGCCCGGATTCTGGATATTCACGCGGAGAAGGCGTTGGCGCTTCCGGGAGTCCTTGCAGTTCTGACAGCTGACGACGTCCCCAACAATAAGGTGGGACATTTGCAGCAGGACTGGGATGTAATGATCGCAAAAGGAAACATTACCAGATGTGTAGGCGACGCCATCTGTCTTGTGGTAGCCGAGACAAGAGCTGTTCTTGAGAAGGCCAAGAAGCTGATAAAAATCGATTATGAAGAGTTAAAGCCTGTTACTTCGATAACAGAAGCAATGGCGGAGGATGCGCCGAAAGTCCATTCCAAAGGCAATCTCTGTCAGAGCCGCCATGTGACGAGAGGAGATGCAAAGAAAGCTCTGGCGGAGTCAAAATATGTGGTGACACAGACTTATAAGACGCCATTTACGGAACATGCGTTTCTGGAGCCGGAGTCGGCAGTTGCCTTTCCATATAAGGATGGAGTCAAGGTGCTCTCATCCGATCAGGGTGTCTATGACACAAGAAAGGAAATCTCGATCATGCTCGGCTGGGATCCGGAGCGGGTCGTTGTGGAGAATAAACTGGTAGGCGGCGGATTCGGCGGGAAGGAAGACGTATCTGCCCAGCATATCGCGGCGCTTGCGGCGCTGAAAGTAAACCGGCCGGTCAAAGTCACATTTTCCAGACAGGAGTCCATCAACTTCCATCCGAAACGACATGCAATGGAAGGAACATTTACCCTCGGGTGCGATGAGAACGGTATCTTCACAGGACTGGACTGTGAAATATACTTCGACACAGGGGCGTACGCATCTCTGTGCGGACCTGTCCTTGAGAGAGCTTGTACCCACTCTGTAGGCCCGTACTGTTACCAGAATACAGATATCCGGGGATACGGATATTATACAAATAATCCGCCGGCCGGGGCTTTCCGGGGATTCGGCGTGTGCCAGAGTGAATTCGCGCTGGAATCCAATATCAACCTGCTGGCGGAGAAAGTCGGGATTTCCCCGTGGGAGATCCGCTACCGCAACGCCATCGAGCCGGGGAAAGTACTGCCTAACGGTCAGATTGCAGACTGCTCTACAGCGTTGAAAGAGACGCTCCTTGCAGTAAAAGACGTCTATGAGAGCAATCCGGGAAGAGCAGGAATTGCATGTGCCATGAAGAATGCCGGCGTCGGTGTGGGACTTCCGGACAAAGGCCGTGCGAAACTGGTCGTGCATGACGGAAAAGTCGAGCTGTACAGCGCGGCGTCCGATATCGGGCAGGGCTGCGCGACAGTATTTGTGCAGATGGTGGCCGAGACGACGGGACTTGGGAAAGAACAGATCGTTAATAAAGGAGCAAACTCCGAGGTGGCTCCGGATTCCGGCACCACGTCCGGTTCCAGACAGACGCTCATCACCGGCGAAGCAGTCCGGATGGCTTCCGCTGACCTGAATAAAGATCTGCAGGATGCAGGCGGAGATCTGACCAAACTGGAGGGAAAGGAATACTTTGCGGAATTCTTTGATCCGACAGATAAGCTGGGCGCTGATGTACCTAATCCGAAGAGCCATGTGGCATACGGATTCGCCACTCATGTAGTTATTCTGGACGAGGACGGCCGGGTGAAAGAAGTGTACGCAGCCCATGATTCCGGCAAGGTTGTCAATCCGATCTCCATACAGGGACAGATCGAGGGCGGCGTGCTCATGGGGCTAGGATATGCCCTGACCGAGGATTTCCCGCTTAAGGACAGCGTGCCTCAGGCGAGATACGGAACACTCGGACTCATGCGTTCCACCCAGATTCCGGATATCCATGCGATCTATGTGGAGAAAGAAGAGCTCCTGCCCTTCGCATACGGCGCGAAAGGCATCGGGGAGATCGCGACCATCCCTACCGCACCGGCGGCGCAGGGAGCGTATTACGCGATGGACCATGTGCTCAGGACAAAACTGCCGATGGAGAATACCTATTATTCAAAGAAGCAGAAAGCAGTAAAATGAAATAGAAGCAGCAATTTAAAATAGAGAAGGGGATTATGATTCGGGAAAGTCATAATCCCTTTTCTCATGATGTGACGGGGAAAATATCTTCTCAATATAAGGTGAAAAAGGTATAATAGGGAAAGGTGGATTATTATGAAGAAAGCACCTATGATCATATTATTACTGGCTCCGTATATTTTTCTCCTTATAGATATCGGCATATGTGTGGGAGAAAATGGATTTACGGCAGATGCGATTGAGATGATCGGATGGACATTCATGGGAATGTTTCTGCTGATTTTGTTCCCAAATATGATCTATGCGTTTATTTTAAAACGATGCGGATACGGGTATCAAAAGTTATTTTTTGGGAATATGCTGATTCCCTTTTTGGTTATTTTTGATTATTTTCTATTACTGCCATCGACCATGTACGGTATCAGCGGGCTTAGAAGTTTATCAAAGATGGGAAAGTCATCGAAAGCGGAAATAGTGATAAACGGAATCTGCCAGTTCCTATTTGTATTTGATGTGGTCAGCGCAGTATATCTGTATATCAGATTCAGGAAAGTCTAGTATGACGAATCGTAGAAAGGGGAAGTGGTGTACTTATGAGTGTTTTTGAGTCGGTCCTTACTTTGATAATTCCTCTGGCAGCAGTTATATGGGGTGTTAATATTTATCATCAAAAAGGATTGAGGTTCCTTGCTGGATGGAATACCATGAGTAAAGAGAAAAAAGAAGCCTGTAATAAAGAAGCGTTGTGCCACTTATATGGAAAATGTGTTGCGTTTTGCGGAATTGGAGCATTTCTATTGCTATATGGTAGTTTTAGTGACAATGACTATATTTTGTGTATTGGTCTTGGAATTATTGCTTTGATGGTTGTATTGACCATTATAATACCGAGGATTCATTCAAAGAAATACCGAAAATAGGAAAAGGTATAATAAAAGGAAGAAGTAACAGGAAGGAACATTGGAGGATGAAGATGAATGTTAGTCTGAAAAAGTGGGATATATCGGATGCGAAAGACTTGGCGGAAGTCTTATCTAACAAGAAAATACATGATAATTTACGGGATGGTCTGCCGTACCCATATACCGAACACGATGGTAGAGAGTTTATCACTTCTGTTCTGGCATCGGATGAAAACGAAATGTTTTCATTTGCGATCATGGCGGCTCAAAAAGTCATTGGCAGTATTACGGCTGTCCGGCAGGGAAATATCCACAGGCAGACGGCCGAGCTGGGATATTACATAGCAGAAGAATACTGGGGCAGAGGTATTATGGCTGAGGCAGTGCGGCAATTCTGTGAACATGTCTTTGAGACGAGCGATATTATCAGGATCTTTGCCGAGCCGTTTGCTTATAACACTGCATCGTGCCGTGTCCTTGAGAAAGCAGGATTTCATTATGAGGGAACATTGAGGAGTAACGCGGTGAAAAATGGTCGGGTGCTTGATATGAAAATGTATTCGAGATTAAAGACGGATGATTCATTACAGATGTCGGACTAATTAAGGAAGAGGAATATAAATGAATAGCAGGCAAGTGAAAGAAATCATGTACTCTTTAGGGGCAGACTTATATATCATTGAAGCATGCGGCGCAGGCGGTCGGACTGGGAATAATCGGAAGACATTCGCTGCTGATCACACCGGAATTCGGCAGTATGATCTGGCTGGGAGCGGTTCTGTGTGACGAAGAACTTGAACCGGATGAAATAAAAGAAAATATTTGCAATAACTGTAATTTATGCGTTGATATCTGTCCATATAATCTGGGAAGTAAGAACTCTTTTATAAAAAGGCGATCTATTCCAGAGTGATATCGGAACAGACAAAGAGAAGAAGGAGGATTGAGAAATATGAAGCGAGAATTGGGAATCGCCAGATGCGGACTTGCCTGCTGCTTATGCTCTGAAAATATATCTTGCGGCGGATGTGATTCGGGAGACTGTCCGGATAAAGACTGGTGCGAAAACAGGAAATGTTCGATCGATAAAAAAATGGCGCACTGTTATGAGTGTGAAGAGGAGTGCAGGAAAGGTTTATTGGGTAAGATCAAACCGTACGGTTTTACAGAGTTTGCCAGAAGATATGGTGAGGAATATCTTTTAAACTGTCTTGAAAGAAACGAGAAAAACGGGATTGTCTATCATCGAGACGGTATTAATGGTGACTATGATGATTTCGATGATGTGGAAGCGTTGATAGAATTTATAAGGACCGGACGGCAATGAAAAGTTTTACAGGGAAGTTTACATTCCAAAAGAAAGGAGGAGCGTGCTGCATGAGATCGGGAGCTGTGATAGCCGCCGCGGGAACACCCGGCGGCTTCCGGGCATATGACAAGCTGGAAAATACGGACAGGAACGCGATGCTGCGCAGGATGATCTATACATTCCGCCGCGCAGGGGTGGAGGATATCGTGGTCATAACGGGATACCGCGCACAGGAGACGGAAAAGAGTCTTATAAAGCTGGGCGCGGCTTTCTTAAGGTGCGGGGATTATGAAAATGTGCAGATGCTCGACCTTGCGGTTCAGGGATTCCGGTATCTGAAGAAGTGCAGCCGGATATTTTTCTGTCCGGCGGACGTGCCGCTTTTTGCGGAAGACACGCTGAGAACGATGACGGAGTGTGCAAAAGCCCGGCAGGCCCGGATCGTGATTCCTGTTTATAAGGAAAGAAAAGGGCATCCGGTTCTGATCGATACCGGTCTGACGGAAGTGATCGCGGCTTACAGAGGGGAGCGGGGACTGAAAGGCGCCCTCGATGCTTCCGGAGCGGAAATATGTCTTCTTCCGGTAAAGGACGAGGGAGTGCTTGTGCGCGCCCGCAGGGAGGATCATTTTGAAGAACTGGCTTCCGGAGAAAAACAGGCGGAGATCCGCCCGAAAGTGAAGCTCCAGCTTATGAGAAACGAGCCGTTCTTCGGCCCCGGTATGATGGTGCTGTTAAAGCAGATCGATGTACTAGAAAATGTGCGGGAAGCCTGTGAGAAGGCTGGAATGTCCTACAGCAAAGGCTGGTCGCTGATTCGGACCGCAGAGAAAGAACTGGGGCGTCCGGTGGTGGAGCGAAGCCCCGGAGGGAAGAGCGGAGGCACTGCGCAGGTGAGCCTGGAAGGGCATATGCTTATGGAACGGTATGAGCGGCTGGAGAGAGAGATCATGGAATATGCGGAGAAAAAGTACCGGGAAATCTTCACAGGGGAAGCGTGATCCGGAAGTTCCGTTTTATTTTGGGTTCCGATTGTTTTTTGAAAAATAATCGGTTATACTTAAAGAAAAGAAACGTGCGTATACGGGAGCGGAGGCGGATGAACGGTATGAAGAAAAGGATATTTGCGGCAGTGCTTGCAGGAGCAGTGATGTTGTCAGGGGCAGGATGCGCCGGAAGTCCGGATGAAGGCGGCAAAGGTTCCGGAGGGACTCAGGAGGAGACGGAGATACAGGTATTCATCGCGGCGAGCCTTAATACAGTAATGACGGAGCTTGCCGATCTGTACAATGAAGAACATCCGGAAGTAAAGATTACATATAATCCGGACAGTTCCGGCACGCTGCTGACACAGATCGAGGAAGGATACGAGTGCGATATTTTCTTCTCGGCAGCCCAGAAGCAGATGGACGACCTTGAAGCGGACGGTCTGATGGTCGAAGGCACAAGAGCTGATGTGGTCAACAATCAGGTCGTTGTAGTTTCATTAAAAGACAGCGGAACGAAAGTGACGGGACTTGAGAATCTGGGCGAGGCGGAGAGTGTCGCTCTGGCAGGAGGCAGTGTGCCGGTGGGAAGGTATACGAGACAGGCGCTTATTAATCTCGGTATACTGCCAAAGACAGATGATCCGGCTTCTATTACAACGGAGGAAGTCTCGGAGGCGCTCGGCGGTGTGGAAATCAGCGAGCAGGACAATGTGAGCAAAGTGCTGACGGCAGTCGCAGAGGGATCCTGTGAAGTGGGAACGACTTATTATTCTGATACATACGGATATGAGGATCAGCTTGACATCCTTCAGACCGTAAGCTACGATCTGACAGGCGACGTGATCTATCCGATCGCACGCGTGGTAAACGAGGAGGCGGACGACGCTCAGACGGCAGCGGCAGAAGATTTTCTCGAGTTTATTCTTTCAGATGAAGCGAAAGCTGTATTTGAGTCCTACTATTTTGACACGAACGTATAAGCAGGATGCAAACATATAAATAAAATGGCGTACAAAGGGAGAAGTTATGGAAGAAATCATGCAGATAGTAAAAGATCTGGACTGGAGCCCGCTTTTTATATCACTGAAGACCGGAGCGGTGGCGACGTTTATCTCGTTTTTCCTCGGGATATTTGCCGCCAGGAAAGTAGTTAAGGCGACGCCGGGAAAGAAGGCGGTCATTGACGGCATTCTCACCCTGCCCATGGTGCTGCCTCCTACAGTGGCCGGTTTCTTCCTGCTTCTTCTGTTCAGCAGGAGAAGACCGCTTGGGGAATTTCTGTTTGAACAGTTTGATTTTAAGGTTGTGCAGACATGGCTCGGATGTGTGATCGCGGCGACGGTCATTGCATTTCCGCTCATGTACAGAAATGCCCGCGCGGCCATGGAGCAGATCGACATGAACCTTGTCTATGCGGGGCGTACACTTGGCATGTCGGACACAAAGATATTCTGGACGGTCATTGTGCCGACGGCAGGACCGGGTATCGCATCGGGCACTATTCTTACATTTGCGAGAGCGCTGGGCGAATACGGTGCTACTTCCATGCTGGCAGGAAATATACCGGGCAAGACAGGGACCATTTCGCAGAAGATCGCCATGGTCATTCAGGACGGAGACTACCTCACCGCCGGAATCTGGGTGGCGGTTGTGATGATCATAGCATTTCTTGTAATCTTCCTGATGAACCTTATATCAGGAAAGAAGATGAAGCATATCGGGAGGTGGTAGGTCATGGCGGTCACAGTAGAGATTAAAAAGAAACTGGATAATTTCCGGCTGGATATCAGCTTTCGCAGTGAGGCACGCCGGATCGGAATTCTCGGCGCTTCCGGTTGCGGAAAGAGCATGACGCTGAAAAGTATCGCGGGAATTGAACTGCCGGATGAAGGTCATATCGAGGTGGAAGGCAGGACATTTTTCGACAAGGAAAAGAAGATCAACCTGAAGCCGCAGTTGAGAAATGTAGGATATCTGTTCCAGAATTACGCCCTGTTTCCGACAATGACAGTGGAGAAAAATATAGCTGCTGGATTAAAGGGCGGCAGACAGGAGAAAGAAGCGCGTGTCCGTGAGATGGTGGAGAAGTTCCGCCTTCAGGGGCTGGAAAAGAGACTGCCCGGCCAGCTCTCCGGCGGACAGCAGCAGAGAGCGGCGCTGGCCCGTATCATGGCCTATGAGCCGGAGATGATCCTTCTGGACGAGCCCTTCTCCGCTCTTGATATGTATTTGAAAGACCAGCTTCAGAGAGAGCTCGCAGAGATGCTTGAGGATTATAGGGGAACGGTGATCATGGTATCCCATAACAGGGACGAGGTTTACCGATTCAGCGAGGAGCTGCTCGTTATCGATCAGGGGAAGATCGAAGTGGCAGGAGAGACAAAAGAAATCTTCCGTAATCCCGTGAGCAGGGAAGCGGCGCGTCTGACCGGGTGCAAGAACTTTTCGAAAGCCCGCCGGATCGACGCCCATACGGCAGAAGCAGAAGACTGGGGCGTTACACTCACTACCCGGCGGGAGATACCGGAGTACACAGAGTATATCGGTTACCGGGCGCACGACTTTATTCCGGTCTGGAACCCTGAACGTACCGGAAAGAACGGAACTGACAAGGACGACGGCAGCCCATGCGATATGCTGCCGTTCGAACCAGAGAGCAGCGCTGAACTGCCCTTTGAAAAGAATTATTACATAAAAACAAAAGTGACGGTGTGTTGGTTCGTGCAGAGAGAGCGCATGCAGGAACTGGAGGAAAAAGGAATGCCGGATTATCTGGCGTTTGATGAGGAAAAACTGCTGTTTCTCAGGTGAGAAAAACGTGTTTTTGCAGAAATGAAAATTATTGGTTAAAATTTGAAAAACAGTATTTACAAGGAGCCTCTTCTGTTATATAATCCCTTAAGTTTTGTGTGACAGAAGAGGTGTTTTTATGAAAGCAGTTCAGCATGATATGACATCCGGAAAACCAATGAAGATTATATTGGATTTCACGCTTCCAATCTTTATAGGAAATGTATTTCAGCAGTTTTATAACATGGCTGATGCGGTAATCGTCGGGAAATTCGTGGGTACAAAGGCGCTTGCGGCAGTGGGCAGTACAGGCACCATTATGTTTTTGATCTATGGTTTTGTTGTGGGCATGACAGCGGGATTTACCGTATTAACAGCACAGAAATTTGGAGCCGGGGATATGCCTGCTATGCGCCGCACCGTGGCGGGAGCTTCAATCTTGTCGCTTATCATCGGTGTCATCCTGACAGCGGCGTTTATGCTGTTTATGAGGCCGTGGCTTGTAGTTATGAATACACCATCGGATATATTTGCGGATGCTTATGCATATATCATGATCATAAGCGGCGGTATTCTGGCGCAGATGCTGTATAATCTTTTGGCCAGTATTTTAAGAGCGTTAGGAAATAGTAAGGTGCCCCTTTATTTTTTGATACTGTCCGCACTGCTTAATATCGTACTTGACCTTGTTCTTATCATTGTATTTCATATGGGAGCGGCAGGAGCTGCTGTCGCAACTGTGATTTCTCAGGGGGTATCAGGGCTTCTATGTCTGGTATATATCGTGAAGAAGGTTCCGATGCTGCATATGAGCCGGGAAGACTGGCATGTGTCCGGCAGTCTTTTAAAGACGCAGATCGGGATCGGTATTCCGATGGCGCTCCAATATTCGATTACTGCCATTGGAACTATGATGGTGCAGTCTTCCCTGAATATACTGGGATCGACTCTTGTGGCCGCCTACACTGCGGCAAGCAAGATAGAACAGGTCGTGACACAGGCGTATGTGGCTATGGGAACAACTATGGCTACGTATGGAGCGCAGAACATGGGCGCGGGTGATGTGCCGCGCATCCGCCAAGGATTTAAGTCATGTACGATTATAGGTATTATATACTCATTTGCAGCGGCAGCACTTGTAATGACCGTGGGAAAATATATGACTTATTTGTTCGTATCGGAAGACGTGGAACTGATTATGGGATCGGTAGACACTTATCTGAGATGCGTGGGAATCTTTTTTATCCCCCTTGCTATTGTTAATATTTACAGGAATGGGATACAGGGGCTGGGATACGGTCTGCTTCCCATGATGGCAGGGGTAGCCGAGCTGATCGGAAGAGGTGTGGTAGCAGTGATCGCAGCAGGACAGAAGAGCTATCTGGGAGTGTGTCTGGCCAGCCCTGCAGCATGGGTGCTGGCAGCGGCTTTATTGCTCGTTATGTATTACTACATCATAAAGATTGACCTCAAAAAAATATTCCCGGACAAAAATGCCGGGAATAATATATGAGAACACTTTCTGAAAAGCGATAGTTTTTAGGCGAAGTCCAATGGCCATACGAACGGCTGTCCATACAGCCATTGTCTTCTTTTTCATACTTTAAGAATAGCAGAGAAATGTGAATCCATTGTGACAACATACAGAAGAAATTTTAAAAAATATTAAAAGAAAATAAACTTCTTAAACCGAACTGGCGATGGTATGCATCATGTCCTGAAGGGCTTTGCTCCATCGCTCTTTTTCTTCCTCATATCGGCTGTTGAGCCATGACACAGCCTGCTCCATTCCCTCGTCAGAGAGGGGAAATGTAGCACTTTCTTTCTCTTCTTCCGGAGTCTGTTCGAAACACCATGGCTCCGGATAAATCCAGACGGTAAAGGTAGTACTGTTCTTGCCATCGTCACCGTTCATAAAATAACGCATGCCATTATGGCTCCCCGAAAAAGGTTCCTTTTTCAGCCCACCATAAGGTACGAGCCTTTTGTCGATCATAAGAAATAAAATCCTTTCTATTAGGTATATGTTACATAGATGTAAAAGTCCTCTGCGGATTTTTAGCCCGGCAGAAAATAAATGTCAGGGCGGAATTGAAAATCCTGCCCTGACTATTATATCACTGTGCGGCAATTGCTGCAAACTGTGTTGTGACGAGATCGTCGTAAGGTACGCGCTCTTCCAACTCACCGGCGCTTTCAAGGATATCCTGAAGCAGCTCAAAGCTGCTCTGCTCAAATATCAGATTGCTCTTCCATGTATCCTGGTCATAGTAGCGCGTCACAATCGTAGTAATTGTTTCCAGATCCGTTTCCGGGAACTGTGGTTCTATGATAGCTGAGATCTCATCCGGGGTATGCTCCTGGACATAATCCATGCCTTTCTGGAGCGCATTTGTAAATCCCTGGATAATATCAGGGTTTTCATCGATATAGCTCTTCTTTGCACTGAAAGCTGTATAGGGCACGTATCCGCTGTCCTGACCAAGAGAAGCGACGACATAGCCTTTGCCTTCTGATTCGAGGGTTGTTGCACCTGGTTCAAATTCAACTGTGAAATCGCCCTGTCCTTCTGCAAATGCAGCAGCGGTAGATCCAAAATCTATATTCTGATTGATCTCAAGATCCGTTTCCGGATCAATGCCGTTCTCTTTCAGGATATATTCAAATACCATTTCCGGCATGCCGCCCTTGCGCCCGCCGAGCACAAGATGGCCTTTCAGATCATCCCAGGTAAAATCAGGCATTTTTTCACGCGCTACAAGAAAATTGCCGGCGCGTTGGGTGAGCTGAGCAAAATTAACTACATAATCTGTAGCGCCCTCAGCATACGTGTAAATAGATGCTTCAGAGCCCATGAATCCGATATCAGCTTCGCCTGAGATGACAGCGGTCATTGTCTTATCCGCTCCAAAACCGCACACAAGTTCCAGATCAATTCCTTCTTCTTCAAAATAATTTTCTTCGATTGCTACGTACATAGGTGCATAGAAAATAGAATGTGCAACCTCATTTAATGTTACATGTGTCAGTTCGGGTTTATCAGACTGTTTGGCAGTGGTTTCTTCGGGGGCTTTTGTGTCTGCTGTTTCTGTCTGCGCACATCCGGAGAGGGCAGGCAAAAAGAGAACAGCTGAACATAATAGAGCTAAGATACGCTTTTTCATAATTCCTCCATTGATTTTATAACTCTCTAACACTATATGTAGATGAAGAGGAAAAAGTGAGAGCGGATAGGAGAAGACTCCAGTACCCCTCCGGGCATATCGCGCAAAAAAATGCCGCGCATAAAGCACGGCATTAAGATATGAAAATTATTTAATCATCGTAATCATCATCCGCATAATCATCTTCAAATGCGTCGTCATAGTCCTCTTCCTCGTCATCGTAACCACCGACTCTGGAAGTAACAGCGAGTATAAGAGAAATTACAGCCAGCACCGCACATGCGATTGCGGCAATGAGCATCTGCAGATCCTCTCCTCTCTGGAGAAAAGCAAAAATACTGCCTCCCAGATAGAATACCATAGGCAGGAGAAAAGCAAAGATAGTATTTTTCTTCTGCATAATAAAGTAAAGCAGAGCTGATACAAGCATACAGAGGGCAAGGATGATAAACGTCGTTCCGAAGGATGCGCTTCCGCCTTCTGTTGTATCTGCAAGTCCGGTTACAAATCCTTTGTATATGAAATAACCGAACCCTGCCAGTGAGATAATGCCAAGAATGATTCGGATTGGACGAAATCTCGGATCGTCATCATAATAGTCATCGTCATCATATTCTTCTGTTTCCGGTTCGTATTTTTTAGAAGAACTTTTTACATTTTCGTTTCGTTTCTCCGGAGAAGGTTTTACCGGAGAAGCTTTCCTGATCTCACCGGTTTCATCCTCAAGCGCTTTCTTTTTCTTCTTTACAGCCTTTTTGCCGGATGAATCGGCTGATACCATATCCTCATAACTTTTGCGCGCTGCTTTTTCGTGTTTACTGCGAACTTTTTCAGGAGGAATATTGCTGTAACGCTTTTCCTCGGAAGATTCTGAATTTGCCGGTTTTCTTTTCTTAACGGCCTTTTTTACAGGAACAGAAGCGGGCTCTTCAGACTTCGGCCGATGCTTGGGAGCGGGTTTCTTTTCGCGTTCTTCTTCCTCCGGGAGAGATTTTTTAACCGGTTTCACCTTTTTGGGAGCTGTTTTCTTAACTGGTTCTGTCTGATCTGAAACTGGTTTTTTAGCCGTCATCTCCTTTTTAGGAGCCGCCTTTTTCACCGGAGCAGTCTGCTTGATGTCTGAGGGTTTTACTGTTACTTCGCGTGTTGGGGATCCTTCTTTAGCAGAAGGCGTCTTTTTTGCGGCTGATGTCTGTGAGGTCTTCTTTGCTGCCGTCCGTTTTGCCCGCTGCTTATCCAGATTCCACTGTTTCTTACAGTCTCGGCAGATAGCATATTCATTAAAGATCGGATCACCGTTTTCATTGGTGCCAATCTGTTTATTCCGCAATTCGAGCTCTTTTCCACATATTGGACACTTCATAAATTTCTATACTCCTCTCTTTTGTTGAACAGAATTTACAACAAATCTATTATAACATCAAGAGAGCGCAAGAACAATGAAAAATTGCAATATATGACCGGTTTTGTCGAATAGCGGATCTTGCCTCAATCTCTCGGATCCTGCGGCTTTTTTTCGCTTGACGCTGCCCGTGGCAGGTAAGGGCAGATATCATTGTATGATTCCAGTTCAGCGTCGCTTTGAGGAAGGAAAGGAATGAGACCCGTGAATTCCGTAGCGGATGCCGCGCTTGTCAGATAATCGTAATCATCAATGATCTGTTTGATTTCTGTATTTTTATCTTTCAATTTTTTCACCTCGATTTTAGTGTTTCCTGACAGAAAAATTGTATTCTGGAAGAAATATGATATAATATCCAAGGATTCGGCATTTATATTGCAGATCAGAAATTGTTAAAAATGAGGTGAACGATCATGAAGTTTGTTGCAGATACCCATTCTCATACTTTGGCCAGCGGACATGCATACAGTACGATAAAAGAGATGGCTGCGGCAGCGAAGGCAAGAGGCCTTGAAATGCTTGCTCTTACGGAGCATGCGCCGAAGATGCCTGGAACCTGCGGGCTTTTTTATTTTGAAAATTTTGACGTAGTGCCAAGAGAATGCGAGGGAGTGCGGCTCCTAATGGGAGCAGAGGTTAATATAATGAATCCGGAGGGAGAGATAGATCTTCCCGAAAAAACATGCCGCGGGCTGGATATTGTGGTTGCCAGTATGCATGTTCCTTGCTACGGAACAGGGCATACTCCGGAGGAGAATATCAGAGCGTATGTAGAGGTGATGAAGAAACCATATGTCAATATTATCGGTCATCCGGATGATGCGAGATTTTCTTTCGACTATGAGACACTTGTAAAGACGGCAAAAGAGACCGGAACTCTCCTGGAAGTCAATAATTCATCCATGCGTCCGGCGAGCAGCAGAGTAGGAACAAGGGAAAATATTCTGACAATGCTGGATTTATGTAAGCAGTACGATGTACCGGTAACGACAGGAAGCGATGCGCATGTTGATGTAGATGCCGGTAATTTTTCTTATGTGAGTGAAATATTTGACTATTGCAATTTCCCTCAAGAGCTGGTTGTTACAACGGATTTGGAAAAATTGAAGCCGTACCTTAACTGCTGGAAATCTCTGTAAGTATCAGGATGTTTTCGCAAAATAAAGTGGTGGACTTTAAAAGTTTAGTGTGCTAAAATATAAGAACAGTCCGAGAAAACCATCCATATAGGGATGGAATCGGGCATATTTATGATACGGTTGAAAAGGAGATAGGGGTAATATGAGTAAGAAGATAAGGACGGAGGCTGTTGACAGCCTTTTTGAAGCCGTGCTCAGCCTGAAAAATAAAGAAGAATGCTATATATTTTTCGAAGACATCTGTACAATCAATGAGCTTCTTTCATTGTCACAGCGTTTTGAGGTCGCGAAGATGCTCCGTGAACAGAATACATATCTGGAGATTGCGGAAAAGACAGGAGCTTCGACAGCCACGATCAGCAGAGTAAATCGTTCATTGAATTATGGGAACGATGGGTATGATATGGTATTCCAGCGGATCAATATGGAAGATTCGGATAAAAAGAAAACCGATAAATAGAAGAAAACAGCCGGGTATTACAGCTATTTCCAATGCTGCAGGATACCCGGCTGATATTTTATTCTTCTTTTTCTTTTGCAGCAAGCTCATCGATGATCTTTTCTATCATCATTTTCTTCAGGTATACGTCAAAACTCAGGCTGCATATAAATGCAAAGAGCTTCAGTTCATCCTGGTCCTCACCTTCAGGCATGTCGGCAAATGCAGACTGAGACTTTTCATATGCTTCTTTTACCGAAGCTTTCATAGGATCAATTCGTGATTTCTCCATTTCGCAGACTTCCTTATAGATATCGGAAAGCTGCACCGCGTTGTTTCCGGAAAAGTATTTTTCACGTAGAGGCTGCAGCACGGTCTCAATGTCCTTGATAGAAAGTATATTTTTAAAATAATAGATCAGAATCAGGAGAAGCATGTGTTCTCTGGAGTATTTTTTCTTCACGGACGGAGGTAAAAGATTGTTTTTGGTATAATTGTTGATCATTGTTTTTGTAAGGATCTTGTCGTCGCTATAACGTTTCGTGGATGAATAATGATCATCCATAAAGGTTGTCACCTGATCCATGTATAAGTCTATATTGGGAATTTCTTCCGGTCGAATATAATCTACGTGGTCGAGACTTTCAAGTATGCTGTTCAGTATATCATTTGTATCTATTTTCATATTATCACCTCAGCATATCTATTATATAGTAATAAAAACCATATGACAAGTAGAAAATAGATGAGGATATCAGGAAACACCACGCATTGACAGGAATCTTTTATCTATATTATAATTACGGTCACAGCAATTTGCCTGCCTTGACAGGTTATCAGTAAAACTTTTTCGGATAAACATATCATTGAGAATAGGAGCAGCATATGAGTATATATGATACATTAAATGAACCTCAAAGAGAGGCGGTCCTGCATGCAGACGGCCCGCTTTTGATCCTGGCAGGCGCCGGATCGGGCAAGACAAGAGTACTCACTCACCGCATCGCTTATCTGATCGAGGAGCTGGGAGTTAATCCCTGGAATATCCTTGCCATTACTTTCACCAACAAAGCCGCAGGAGAAATGCGGCAGAGAGTGGATAATCTGGTGGGTTTTGGTTCCGAGAGTATATGGGTGAGCACATTTCACTCCATGTGTGTTAGAATCCTGCGCAGATTTATTGACAGGCTCGGATATGACAGCCGTTTTACGATCTATGACACAGATGACCAGAAGACGCTGATGAAAGCGGTATGTAAAAAAGTCGACATTGATACGAAGCAGTTTAAAGAGAGAATGCTGCTCTCCGTGATCTCATCAGCAAAGAATGAGATGATCCTGCCGGAAGAGTTCGAGCTGAATGCAGGAGGAGATTTCGCACAGCTTAAGATCGCAAAAGTATACCGGGAGTACGAGGCGCAGCTGAAAGCAAACAATGCGCTTGACTTCGACGACCTTCTGGTGAAGACCGTACAGCTTCTCCAGACACAGCCGGATGTAAGGGAAAATTATCAGGAGAGATTCCGCTATATCATGGTGGATGAGTACCAGGATACGAATACCGTTCAGTTCAAGCTGGTCAGTCTCCTGGCAGGAAAATACAGAAATCTCTGTGTGGTCGGTGACGACGACCAGTCGATCTATAAATTCCGCGGGGCTAATATCCGGAATATTCTCGACTTTGAGAAGGAATATCCGGACGCAAAAGTGATCAAGCTGGAACAAAATTACCGGTCTACGGGGAATATCCTGAATGCGGCAAACGGTGTGATCCGCAATAATAAAGGAAGAAAAAACAAGACACTCTGGACGGCCAATGGCGAGGGAGAAAAGATCAGTTTAAGGCAGTTTGACACTGCGTATGACGAGGCTGAATTTATCGCAGAGGATATCAAAAAAGAGGTGCGGGACGGCGCGTCATACAATGATAATGCGGTACTTTACCGGACAAATGCACAGTCCCGTCTTCTGGAAGAAAAATTTATTGCCATGAATATCCCTTATAAGATTGTGGGCGGCATCAATTTCTATGCCCGCAGGGAGATTAAGGATATTCTGGCGTACTTAAAGACAGTGGACAACGGACAGGATGATCTTTCTGTGCGCAGGATTATCAATGTACCGAAGAGAGGAATCGGCCTTACAACGATCAACCGCATTCAGGAGGCGGCGGATGAGCGCGGGATCAGCTTCTATGAAGCACTTCTGGCGCCGGAGATGATTCCCGGAGTGGGGCGCAGTGCATCGAAACTGGACTCTTTTGCGGCACTGATCGAGTATTTCAAAGGTCAGGCGGAAAAGGAAAGCCTGACCGATCTGTTAAATGAAATCCTGGATATGACAGGCTATGCGCAGAATCTTGAGGCGGACGATGAGATAGATGCGGAAAGCCGTCTTCAGAATATTGAAGAACTTTTAAATAAAGCGGCAGCTTATGAGGAAGATTGTGAAGATCGGGATGAGAAAGCAACGCTGAGCGGGTTCCTTGAAGAAGTGGCTCTTGTGGCAGATATCGACAGCCTGGAAGAAGATCAGGATTACGTTGTGCTTATGACACTGCACAGTGCGAAAGGTCTGGAGTTCCCTCATGTCTATCTTGCCGGAATGGAGGATGGACTCTTCCCTAGTTATATGACAATCACAGGAGATGATCCCGAGGAGCTGGAAGAAGAGCGGAGGCTTTGCTATGTGGGGATTACCCGTGCGGAGCAGAAGCTGACCCTGACCTGCGCGCGGAAAAGGATGGTTCGTGGAGAGACACAGTACAATCGTATCTCCCGCTTTGTCAGTGAGATCCCGCCGGAGCTGCTTGATACAGGTAGCAGGAAACGTACATATTTTACAGAGGATGACGGAACAGATAGTAATTCTGCCGGAAACAGTCTGTTTCCTGATGGGAGATCTGCAGCTGCGGGAAGCTCCCGGAGCAAGTCCTATGCCTCTAAGAAACCTTTCTCAGCGCTGACAAAAGGGAGCCAGCTGACGGCTCAGAAGAGTGACAGTCTTGCCTACGGAGTGGGTGATCGTGTACGCCATGTGAAATTTGGAGAAGGAACTGTACTTGATATTAAGGAGGGCGGCCGGGATTTTGAAGTGACGGTAGAGTTCGATACAGCCGGAGTTAGAAAAATGTTTGCAATGTTTGCAAAACTGGCGAAAATTTAAATAATATAGTAGTAATCTGAAAATGTTAGTGTTATAATATTAAAAAGTAAGCACTGTCTCAGGGACAGGGAAAGGACGTGTATTATGAGCAAAGTAGAAGAACTTATTGCTGAATCAAAATTAAGTGAGATTCTTCATAAGAATGAGGCGGAAAAACAGAAAAATACAGTGATCTGGGTACTGGCTATCATCGGGGCAGTTGCAGCGGTAGCAGCTATCGCATATGCAGTATATCGCTTCTTCACACCGGACTATCTGGAAGATTTTGAAGATGATTTTGACGATGATTTTGATGATTACTTCAGCGAAGACGATCAGGTATAAGACCGCACAGTAAAATAGAACAGGAAAAGAACAGAGAAGGCGGGATGCAAGCCAGTGCACCCTGCCTCTTTTTGCGGATATGGAGATTTATATGAAAAAAGGACAGACATTCGAAGGTATTATTGAGAGAGTGGATTTCCCGAATAAAGGGATCGTATATGTACCCGAAGAAGAAAAATATATAACGGTAAAAAACGGAATTCCCGGACAGAAAGTCCGCTTTGTGATCAACAAGTTTAAGAGGGGAAATGCGGAGGGACGCCTGCTGGAAGTGCTGGAGAAGTCCCCGCTCGAAACGAGAAAGCCGGTGTGCAGTATCTTCCCGGCGTGCGGCGGATGTATGTATCAGACCATGCCTTATGAAGAGCAGATGAAGATGAAGGAAGGACAGATCCGCCGGCTTATGGATGAAGCGGTAAACGGAGAGTATGTATTTGAAGGCGTGAAAGCCAGCCCGAAAGAGTTCGGCTACCGCAATAAGATGGAGTTCTCGTTCGGAGATGAGTACAAAGACGGGCCGCTTTCTCTGGGGCTCCACAAGAAGGGCAGCACATATGACGTACTGACTGCGTCAGACTGCCGCCTTGTCCACGAGGATATGAACAAGATTCTTGTGTGCGTGCTGGAATATTTCCGGGAGAGAAATGTGAGCTACTACAGGAAAATGCAGCACACCGGATATCTCCGTCATCTGCTTTTAAGACGCGGCGACACGACGGGCGAGATACTGGTAAATCTGGTGACCAGCACCCAGGAGGAACATGATCTGCAGCCGCTGGTCACGGCGCTTCTGAATCTGGAACTGGAGGGAAAGATCGTGGGCATCCTGCATATTCTCAATGATTCGCTCTCCGACGTGGTGAAAAGCGACGAGACACGTATCCTCTGGGGACAGGACTACTTCTATGAAAAACTGCTTGGTCTGGATTTTAAGATCACGCCGTTTTCTTTCTTCCAGCCCAATACCAGGGGCGCCGAAGTGCTCTATGAGACGGTGAGAGACTATATCGGGGACATCCATGACATGACCGTGTTCGACCTCTTCAGCGGAACGGGAACCATCAGCCAGGTGCTGGCTCCGGTGGCAAAGCAGGTGGTAGGCGTGGAGATTGTCGAAGAAGCGGTCGAGGCTGCAAAAGAAAACGCTGCAAGAAACGGTATTTCCAACTGCAAATTCATAGCAGGCGATGTATTTCAGGTGTTGGATGAGCTGGAAGAAAAGCCGGACGTCATCGTGCTTGATCCGCCGAGAGACGGGATCCACCCGAAAGCACTGCCGAAGATCTTGAGCTACGGCGTGGACAGGATCGTGTATATCTCCTGTAAGATGACAAGCCTTGCCAGAGATCTGGAGATGATGCAGATCGCCGGGTACCGGGTGGAGAAGATGACGGCTGTGGATCAATTCTGTGAGACGGTGCATTGCGAAGTAGTAGCTTTGCTTTCAAAGGTTAGAAAATAGAGTTTTTTATCTGTGTGCTTCTCTTTTCTAGTTTTTCTAAAAATGCTTTGACCGCCGGTGAGAATACCTGATATTTTTTCGTCACGATATACAATCCGACGGATAACTCCGGGTTGATGGGGCGGAATGTAAGATTGCGCCCGCTTGTATTTACCAGACGGTCAAGGCAGAGGGCATAGCCGATGCCGTGTTCTACTAAGAATGTCGCATTATAGATCAGATTGTAGGTTGCCACTACATTGAGGGCGTCTTCCCCGAACCAGTCCAGATCCTGATGACCGGAAAAGGTCTGGTCGGCAAGGATCATGGGCAGGGATTTCAGCTGATCGATATTGATGCTTTCCTGACGGGCAAGGGCGCAGTCTTTCGGCATCAGAAGCCCGTATATATCTTTCATATGCAGATTCAGATAATCGTATTTTTCCTGACGCACCGGTCCGAGCAGCAGCCCCATATCAGACAGGCCCTTGTCGATACGTTCCGTAACAGCGTCGGCGTCCCCGCTGTTAATATGGAAATACACATCAGGACACCACGTATGGAAATCGGCTATAAGCTCTGCAATCATATCCATGGCAACAGTCTCTCCGCATCCGATATATATATCACCGCTTAAATTCTTCGCATCTGCCTGAAGGGCAGTCTCTGTATTTTCCATCAGATCCATGATTTCACGGGCCCGCTTACGGAGAAAAATCCCGTCTTCTGTCAAAGTTATTTTTCTTTTCCCGCGGATAAAAAGCTGCCTGCCAAGCTGCTTTTCCAGATCCATCATCTGTTTGGACAGGGTGGACTGGGAGATAAACAGTGACTGGGCGGCTTTTGTAATATTCTGTTCCCGCGCTACAGCGAGAAAATAATGCAGTAATCTTGTTTCTATCACGATTGTACGCTCCTTTCCCGTTATTCCCGCGAGTATCGAGCCATGCGGGCATACTTTATTTTATCATTGACAAAAGCGATGGTAAATAAGAATTTACAACTGTTTGCCATTCCTGAATTTCCGGATCTATAATAAAGGCAAATACAAAAGGAGGCGGATAGTATGACAGAAACGGTGAAGCTGTCAAACGGCGTATCTGTACCAATGGAAGGCTTTGGCGTCTTTCAGATACCGGTAGCAGACTGCGAGCGTGTTGTCAGAGATGCGATAGATGCGGGATACCGGCTTATCGATACGGCAAGTTCGTATCAGAATGAAGAGGCAGTCGGGCGAGCAGTCCGAAACTGCGGGGTTCCGCGGGAGGAGCTTTTTATAACGACAAAGGCATATATTCAGGAAATGGGTTATGAGAATACAATGCAGGCTTTTGAGCGGTCCCTGGAAAAACTGGGCCTGGATTATCTTGATCTGTATCTGATTCATATGCCGTTTGGAGATTATTACGGTTCGTGGAGAGCGATGGAGGAACTTTACAGGCAGGGGAAGGTTCGGGCGATAGGCGTATGTAATTTCCTGCCGGACCGTCTGCTGGATCTGTGTTACAACGCGGATATTAAGCCGCAGATCAACCAGATTGAGAGACATCCCCATTATCAGCGCGCGGAAGATCTGCAGATCATGGACGAACTCGGAATACAGCCGGAGGCGTGGGCTCCGTTTGCGGAAGGGCTGAAAGGCATGTTTGACGAGCCGGTACTGGCGGATATTGCCGCAAAATACGGAAAGACGCCGGCACAGGTGATCCTGCGCTGGAATGTGCAGCGGGGAGTGATCGTGATACCGAAGACGGTCCACCGGGAGCGTATGGAAGAAAATCTGGATATCTGGGATTTTGAGCTGGATACCGGTGATATGGAACAAATAGCCGGACTGGACAAGAACTGTCCTTCAATGTTAGACACTCGCAAGATCAGCGAGATCAGAAGGGTCTATGATTATCTGAACAATCCTGTCCTGACCAGTTTATAAATTTCATCCAGTATATTATTATAGAGAAAGGAAGCGGATTATTATGATGAATATGGAAGTCAACGGAACGGATATCAAGGTAAAACTGTATGACAACAGTTCGGCGAAAGCGGTGGAAGAACTGCTTAAGAAAGGTCCGTTTACGCTCAATATGAAAGACTATGCTCATATGGAGAAGTTTGGCAGCTTCGGTATGCAGCTTCCCGCGAACGATGAGATGATCACGACCGAGGCAGGGGATGTGATCCTCTCAGAAGGAAATCTGCTGGTGATTTATTATGCGCCCAACACATGGAACTTTACCAGACTCGGGAAGGTGCAGAATCTGTCAGCGGATGAACTGAAAAAGGTGCTCGGGAAAGGCAGCATTACGGCAACCCTGACACTTACGGAATAGAAGAAGATAATGAAGGAGGAATAGTAATGAATTATTATGAAACAGACCCGGAATTTATGGAAAGGGTAGAACACTTTGCTTTTGATGAAGTCGTAAACGAGGAAAATCAGCAGCTGGACGCTCCGGTCCGCTGGCTTGCAATACTGGCGGCGCTGGTGGGCTGTCAGGGACTGGACGCCTATAAAGAGTTCCTGCCGCGTGCTCTCGATGAAGGAATTCAGCCGGAGGCAGTGAAGGAAATGGTATATCAGTCCGTAGATTATGTCGGCATGGGACGGATGTGGCCTTTCCTGCAGGCAACCAATGAGATATTTGCGGAGCGGAAAATCGCTCTCCCTGCAAGCGGAAAATCTACAACAACTATGGAGGACCGTCTGGAAAAAGGGGCTCAGGCTCAGGCGGACATTTTCGGTCCTCAGATGAAAGAGGCATGGAAAAGCGGACATATTAACCGCTGGCTTGCAGACAACTGCTTTGGCGACTATTATACACGCACAGGACTTGATCTAGCGCAGAGGGAAATGATTACGTTCTGCTTCCTGATGGCTCAGGGAGGCTGCGAGCCGCAGCTTACCGCCCACGCGAAAGGAAATATGAATCTCGGAAATGACAAAGAATTTCTGATCCGGGTCGTTTCCCAGTGCCTGCCTTATATCGGGTACCCCCGCAGCCTGAATGCAGTTACCTGTGTGAACAAAGCGGCGGAAGAATAGAATATTTGACGAAAAAAGGCCGATTGTGAAATGACAGCTTGTGGTCATCCATTAGAAAGTATATAATGGGCTATGTCTATAGATATTGGGCTTTTATCTGAATTGTTATTCTGTGAAAGCTGAAATGTGATAAGCTGGAGGAAGCTGATGGCAGCACTTGTATTTATGATCCTTGGATTCGCAGCGGGACGTGTCTTTCCCATCCGATATAAAATATTTAATGAGCGGGTGCAGCTTCTGTGTACGCTGGTTCTTATATTTCTGATGGGTGTGGGACTCGGACAGAGAGAAGGATTCTTCTCCGGACTTCTCAGTCTCGGATTTATAAGCTTCCTGTTCTTTCTGATTCCGACGCTTTTGTCGATTGCTGTTGTCTACCTGCTTACCAGATGCTTTATGGACACAGCAGGAGAAAAGGGAAGCAAGAATGAGGGCGGAAGGAGAAGAAATACGAAAGACAGTGATCCTATGGTATTTCTTGCTCTTGGCGCGCTGATACTGGGAATTGGATTCGGAGCAGTTCCGCTTACGGCACACATTCTGAAACCATTGTCCGGCCATACGGACTGGCTCCTCGGTCTGCTTATGTTTTCGGTCGGAATCAGTGTAGGGCTTCATCGGGGGATCGCAGCCGGGATACGGCAGCACCATGTGAAGATTCTGCTTATCCCTGCAGGGATAATCGCAGGTTCACTGGCAGGAGGCGTCCTGTGCGGAATGCTGACGCATTATCCGGTCAGACAGGCCGTCTCGATCGCGGGGGGCCTGGGCTGGTATAGTCTGGCCGGAGTATCCATAAGCAATCTGGCCGGAGCAGAGATGGGAAGTATTGCATTCTTAAGCAATCTGATGCGGGAGATCGGCGCTTTCTTTATGATCCCGTATATTTCCCGACATTTTAATGTTTGTACCTGTATTGCCCCGGCGGCTGCCACGAGTGAGGATACGACCCTGCCGATGCTGATGCGCTATACGAATGAAGAGACGGTTGTTCTTTCCGTCTTTAACGGAATTATCTGCTCTGCGGCTGTGCCGGTACTTATTTCACTGTGTTATTAGAGGAAGAAACCTATGAAAGAGGAATGCCTGATCTGTAAAGCTCCATTGGAGTATCTGAATGAAGATATGGAGATGGAGTGTGAATTATGCCACAAAAAAGAAAAAAGCAAAACAAGATGCATAAACGGCCATTATGTCTGCAATGAATGTCATATGCAGGGAATCGACAGCCTGATCGGCTTATGTCTGAATGAAACATCCGGCAATCCGGTGGCAATACTCAACAAAATGATGTCCATGCCATTCTGCCATATGCACGGACCGGAGCACCATGTCATGGTCGGGATGGCGCTGCTGACTGCATATAAGAACTGCGGCGGCGAGATTGACCTGAAGCGGTCTCTGATCGAGATGAACAGCAGAGGAAGTTCGGTGCCGGGCGGCGCCTGCGGGTTCTGGGGAGCCTGCGGGGCGGGAATCAGCGCGGGAATGTTTATTTCTATTGTTACCGGATCTACGCCGCTCGGAAAAGACAATTTCGGCCTGTCACACAAGATGACGGCGAGAGCGCTGGAAGCGATCGGTGAAGTCGGGGGACCCCGCTGCTGTAAGAGGGATTCGTATCTTTCTATAATAAGAGCGGTTGATTTCGCAAAAGAAAATCTGGGGATTGAGATGGAAAAGTCAGACATTGTCTGTACTTACAGCAGCCAGAATAATCAGTGCATCGGGAAAAGATGTCCGTTTTCAAGAGTGAATGCAAAGAAAAAGAAGATCGCGTTTATCTGTGTGCACAATTCCTGCAGAAGTCAGATTGCAGAGGCATTCGGGCGGAAATATCTGTCCGATCGTTATGAATGTTATTCCGCGGGAACGGAAGTGAAACCGCAGATCAATCAGGACGCTGTAAGATTAATGAAACAGGAGTACGGCATTGATATGGAGAAAGATCAGTATCCGAAACTGCTGGAAGACATACCGGAAGCAGATATCTATGTGTCCATGGGGTGCAATGTCGCATGTCCCAATATTCCCGGCAAGAAAGTCGTCAACTGGGACTTGGATGATCCTACTGGTCAGGAAGACGCGGCATTCATGGATGTGATCAGAAAGATAGAACATAATATAATGGCGGAAATACAGTAAGCAATATTGTGAAAAAGGCTGTTGCTGCTTTGGCGGCATCAGCCTTTTGGCATGTGCGCCTGGCGGCGCACGTTTCTTAAGGGTGCAAGTCCCAAATCCGCCCGGTAGCGGGAAGGATATAGCCGAAGGCAAGGGTGCCCATCGTGAGATGGGATCTGAAGGAAGCCGGATGTGGGGAATCTACTAACCCACGGGCAAACCTCTGGTCTGACGGACAGAAATCGTATAAAAGGCTGTACATAGGGGGTAAGTCTGCATGCCAAGATAAAGCCCGATAGCTACACGGAACCATGTGCAGTAAATGCGGCAGA
>DWYB01000006.1 GCA_019118885.1 Candidatus Mediterraneibacter surreyensis
TCGCGCCGGTGTATGAGCAGAACGCGAAAGGCAGATATGTATACCTGCCGGAAGAGATGAAGTTCGTCAAATTCCTGCCCGATGGAAGCATCTCGGAAGAAGTACTCGGAAAAGGCATCCACTACGTGGACATCGCGCTCAACGAAGTGCCGCTCTTCATCCGCTCCGGCAGATGCATCCCGGTCGCTGATGCGGCAGAATGCGTAGATGAGATCAATATGGATACAATCCGGCTGATCGGATATGATGGGGCCGAATACGTGCTCTACGATGATGACGGGGTACATAAAGCTTACGATATGGAGAAAAACTGCCGGATATTAAGGTATTAAAATAACCGAAAACGGATATGGGGACGTAGTAAAACCCGGTTTTACTACGTCCCCATATCCAAAAAGGAGGAAAAAATGGATAATATTGAAAGAAGAGACCGGGAGATGGCATACATCTCCGACGAGTCCGTAATGGAAGAACAGAAAGTATGCCGCAGGATCCTGCAGCGGCTGAACACGGTGGACCGCTCTGATTTTGACGAGATTGGAAAAATTGTCAAAGAATTACTGGGGAAATCAGACGGAGCATTTATTAATCCGCCGTTCTACTGTGATTATGGTTCTCACATTGAAGTGGGGAAAAACTTTTTTGCAAATTATAACTGTACGATCATCGATGTGGCAAAGGTAAAGATCGGCGACAACTGCCAGATGGCTCCCAATGTGGCCATCTACACGGCGGGACATCCGCTCCACCCTGTTTCCCGTAACTCCATGTATGAGTACGGCATCAGCGTGACCATCGGTGACAATGTCTGGATCGGTGGAAACACAGTGATCATGCCGGGCGTACATATCGGGAGTAATACAGTCATCGGCGCAGGCAGCGTGGTGACAAAAGATATTCCCGACTGGGTTGTGGCCGTGGGTAATCCGTGCAGGGTGATCAAACAGATCACAGAAGAGGATAAGAAATACTATTATAAAGATAGAGAATTCGATCCTGAAGCATGGGAGTATATATCCAAACTTTAACCGAAAATGGAAATGGGGACGTAGTAAAACCGGGTTTTACTACGTCCCCATTTCCACATTTCCATTTTTAAACCATTCCCATACTTCTCAATATATACAACCAGCCTGTTAATGTAAATGCACTGAACAGTGTCGTCAGCATGACTACGCTGGATGTCAACACGCCTTCATGTCCCATATTGCGCGCCATTACATAACAGCTCACTGTCGTCGCCGAGCTGAGCATGACAAGAATAGCCACAAGTTCTTCCCTTCGGAACCCCATCCACACAGCCAGAGGCAGGAACAAAGCGGCAAACAACACCAGTTTCATAACAGAGGCGACCGCTGCCGGCTTTACTTTTCCGAACGCCTTCTTCAGATCAAAGCTTGCGCCCATCGCCATCAGCCCGAGAGGAGTAGCCGTCGCCCCTATATCCGATACCGTCTTCTCCAGAATGGACGGCATGGGCAGCTTGAGGGCTGACCAGACAAGCCCCGCCACGATACCGAGGATGATCGGATTTGTAATGATTCCTTTGAGCGTCGTTATCCACACTTCCTTGTCCAGCTTCTTTCTCTCCGGTTTAAAGAATGAGAGTACAACAACCGCCATGACATTATACAATGGCACGCTTCCGATGATCATAAGCGGGGCCATCCCCGCGTCCCCGTATATATTCTGGATAAACGCAATCCCCAGAAGCGCCGCGCTGCTCCGGTACGACGCCTGAATAAATTCTCCCTGTATGCTCTTGTCCCTCCATAAAAAGGACACCAGCGCCGCAATAATAATAGATATCAGCGTAACGGCAAAACAGAACAGAACGAATTTCAGATTCCATACCTGAGAGAAATCCACTGTCGAGAGATCCTCAAACAGCAGGACCGGCAGCGGAACGAGGAACACGAATTTATTCATTTTTGATGCAAACACATCGTCGATCAGGCCGAGTTTATTTAAGATAAATCCCAGTACCATCAAAAGGAAGATGGGAACTGTAGCATTCAGACTGAAGATCAGATTATCCATAGTATAAGACTCCTTTTAAATACAAACTTTAAACGTAGAAATTCTGTTCTTTATTCTGTTCCTTTTTTGTTTCTGTGTCAAGTGACTGGATTGTCCGGATTATCGGGTAAACGATACGTCGATTGTAAAATTTATGAAATCATGTTACTTTACCGACAGGAGGTGAATTATGGACGCACAAAAACTCGGGGCTTTTATAGCCTCATGTCGAAAAGAAAAAAATATGACGCAGGCGGATCTGGCAAAAAAAACTTCAGGTTACCGATAAAGCTGTCAGCCGCTGGGAAAGAGGGATAGGATTTCCAGATATAAATACGATTGAATCACTGGCAGACGCTTTAGACATCAGCGTCCTTGAACTTATGAAATCAGAAAAGAGTGTTAAGCGCGAATTTACAAACGAAGAAGCTGCCGAAGTTGTTACTGATGCTCTACACCTTGCAAGGATGCAACAGAAGAAGGAGCGTAGAAATGCATTTAAAATTTTAGCTGTCACGGCTATTACCTTAATCATTATTTTATACTTCGACACTATGCAGTGGCAGACGGATTCGATTATTTTTACTATTATTGGTGTGGTTTTTCCTCTGCTCTGCCTATGTGGCTTTATTGTTCTTCTGGGATGCGGGATATGGCGCAAGATAACAGGGAGATCCAGCGGGCAGACTTTCGTATTCTCTTTCGCGTTGCTGTTAATTCTGATCATCTTTTTGGGGCTGTTTTTCGCAGCCGGAATTACAGGTATTGGGCCTGTACCTGATTAATTTTCTGGATTATGCTCAAGCGGCAGCATAATTTTCACTCCGAATCCCCCATGTCCGCTTCTTCCGATCTCCACCTTTCCTCCATGGGATTCCGCGATCTGCTTTACGATCAGAAGTCCCAGACCGTGGCGCTGCTCTCTTGTGTTTGTATCACACACCATGTAGTGAGGCGCATGGTTCAGCTTTTCGATTTCTTCATCGGAAGCGCCGGCCCCGTCATCCTCGACAGAGATCACGCAGTATCCTTTTTGAGCTGTTTCTTTTCTTCCTGCTGGCCTATTCTCCGCCGGACAGGCCGACTTTGAAACAGATACTGATACATAAATCATACATCCGTCTTCATTATGGTTCATACTGTTCTGGATCAGATTCGAGACCGCCCGCTTTATAAGTTCTTTATCCGCACAGATCGGGCAGACCGTAAGTTTTTCGTCGGTCTCCCATTCAATAGGATATCTTCCGTCCACATCCATATTCATAAAATCCACCGCTACCTGCCGGACAAGGGCGACTGCATTGATCTTTTCCCTTATAACAGGCTGCATATTGTACTCCATCTTGGACGCCAGGTTCAGGTCATTGATAAGATTCTTAATCCTGCGGCTCTGGCGGACAATGGCCGACGCCTTCTTTCGGTCCTCTTCCCGCAGATATTCGGAATCCTCAAGCTGCGCCGCATACCCCATGACCATAGAAAGAGGGGTGCGGATATCGTGGGATACACCGGCGATCCAGTTGGCACGGGCGGTGTCTTTCTTCCTGAGCTGATATTTCTGCGACTGCAGCATTTCCGAAGTCTTGTTCAAATGAAATGCCAATTCTGAGAGTATGCCTTTTTCTTTTAAACTGACCGGTTCTCCCTCCGGCAGTTTCCGGATACCCTCCACGATCGGGCGCACCGAGCGCAGCAGACCGGTATTAGCCCCGATATAGATCAGGAGTACGAGCACGATATTTGCTGCAAGAACCGTAAGCGCGGTCTTTGGCGCGCTCTCGATCATCTGGTAATCCCAGCTCGGGTACATGTGTTTCCAAAAACTCTTTTGCGGATACCCGAGGATCATCAATCCATCTTCTTCCGTTCCGGTAAATGTAGGACAATCATCAATATATCCCCGGGTAAGCGACGCAATCTCGGAAGCTGTATATTCCAGCGGCACCGTATCCGGCAGATTATCCGAGTGCCACAGCGCCTTTAACGTACTGTTATCTACATAGACTGCCCATATATTTTTGCTTTCCAGCTCTGTCTGCATCTTCTCGGGCATAACATACCCCGTCTCTTCCTCTTCCATAGATTCCGCCGCCTCCTGCGCTGCCGTCCACGGCCCACCGCTCGTAGAGTGTCTGACCGTATAAAAGATCAGGAAACCGATATTGAGCACCAGAAAGAGAAAAATGCTCAAAAGCAGGATCAGGACAAATCTCCGGATCAGTTTTGGTATACTTTTCATAGTCTGATATTTCCTTTCTCTGTTCAGTCTTTGTGATCAATCCCGGGCTGTCGCTCTACGATCAGTTTATACCCCAGCCCCTTTACCGTTACCAGCGAGACCGGCTTTGACGGATTTTCCTCAATCTTTTCCCGTATACGCCGGATATGAGCCATGAGAGAATTCTCATACCCGTAAGGATTGTCGCCCCACGCCGCTTCACAGAGGGCGTCAATGGTCACGATCCGCCCTGCATTGCGGTATAAAGCAGACATAAGAGCAAATTCCTTTGCCGTCAGCGGTATACGCTCCCCGGCTTTTATTACTTCCGCCCGTTCCAGATCGATCTCACAGCCGCTCAGTTTCACAAGCGGATCTTCCTCTTTATAGCTCCTCCGGAGAATCGCAGCAATACGGAAAAGCAGTTCTTTGGGGAGAAACGGTTTTACCATGTAGTCGTCCGCCCCAAGCCCGAACCCCCGGAACTTGTCTTCATCCTCACCCCGGGCTGTCAGGAAAAGCATCGGATAATCCCCTTTTTCTTTCAGATTTTCCATCAGTCCAAAGCCGTCGCCATCCGGGAGCATTACATCGAGAATCGCCAGTTCGGGTTCAAATTCATCCGCTGTTTTCAACGCTTCTGCCACACTCTGCGCGGTCCGTATATTTTCGTACCCTTCTTCTTTTAATATGGATACGACCATATCCAGCAGATCCGGCTCATCGTCCACCAGCAGGATCCGTTTTTTCTTTATATAATCTGATAACATAGACATATTCCTCCTTTTCCGGCAAAGCATCTCTGCATCGCTATTCTCCCACGCTGGGCATGAAGGGCTTCGCCAATTCCAGGGCGCAACGAATATCCGCCGCCAGAGATATTGTAGCACAGCAGTCCCGCATTTTGTATTCTGCATGGGAAATGTAAGGTAAATGTAAGGCAGGGAGAAGATTGACGTAAGGTTCCCCGTATATGATAAAGATATATCGACGGGAACCCCGCCGGATAAACAAGTATCAAAAGGAGATGTGTGATATGAATATAATCCAGACAAGAAATCTGACCAAATCCTACGGTGACTTTACCGCAGTATCGAATCTGAACCTGCACGTTCCGAAAGGATCTGTGTACGGATTCGTAGGACCGAACGGCGCGGGGAAGTCAACAACCATGAAAATGTTCCTCGGGCTCACCCGCCCGAGCAGCGGTGCATTTGTCATCGATAAAATGAGCTATCCCCACAGCCGTGTAAAAATCCTGCGGGAGATCGGCTCTTTTATCGAGGCACCCGCTTTCTATGGGAACCTTACCGGAGAGGAAAATCTGGACATTATCCGCCGGATCTTAAAGCTGCCGAAATCCGCCGTAGACGACGCACTGGAGCTTGTAGATCTCACCCCTTATAAGAAACGCCTTGCCCGCAAATATTCCCTTGGCATGAAGCAGCGCCTCGGACTTGCGGGCGCCCTTATCGGCAGGCCTCCCATCCTGATCCTCGACGAGCCTACAAACGGACTCGATCCGGTGGGCATCCACGAGATCCGCACATTGATCCGCTCTCTGCCGGATAAATTTGACTGCACGGTGTTCGTCTCCTCTCATCTTCTCTCGGAAATCGAGCTGATGGCAGATCACATCGGCGTATTAAACCATGGACATCTGCTCTTTGAGGGAACGCTGGAAGAACTGAAAGAGAAAGCGGCTTTTGAGGGTTATCCAGATGATAACCTGGAAGATATGTTCCTTGCCCTGATCGAGGAAGACAATATAAGGCGGGGTGGTGTGAAATGAGTTTTCGATTGGAATATAAGAAAATCAGACGGACCGGCCTGACGGCTGCATTTCTCGCAGGCGGGATCATAGCGGCGGCACTTCCGGTCATCAATACAGCCGCGCGTCCGGATACATTTACCTCTATGGCGGGCTCGCCCGCTGCAGTCCTCGCGGACGCCAATCTGCAGTTGATTTCCATGCTGAATCTTCTTCTCATCACAGCCGGAGCCTGCATCCTTTATCACATCGAATATGCGGATAATGCACTTCAGAAGATGCAGTCGCTTCCTGTCCGGGAGTCACGCCTTTTTATCGGGAAATGCGGGATACTCCTGCCGTTTTTCCTCATGATAATTCTCTTCGAGACCGCCTCTCTGTGTTTCTGCGGGTGGCACTGGCTGGACGCCGGAAAAGAAGAACTCATGGAAATACTGCAGACGCTCGGATTTACGCTGATCCTCACACTTCCCTCAGCCATAATCGCACTCGTGATCGCATCGGCATGCCGGAACATGTGGACCGCGCTCGGAATCGGAATATTGTGTATCTTTATGGCTACCATGCTCCCCACAGATAATTTTATTGTCTCTTTGTTTCCATACGTCCTGCCGTTTCAGATATTGCCGGGCATGGAGACAGCGCGGGTGTTCCATTACTGTATTGCATCCGTATGCGAGTCTGCCGCTGCATGTGCCGCAGAGATAATTTACTTAAAAGTCAGGAGGTTATTTGCATGAATATTTTTACATTAACAGCAGTTGAATTTAAAAAAATAAGGCGATCAAAAATCCTGCTGATCCTGATCGCCGCCACGGTCATCCTGTGGTTTCCGAATACACTGAACGCAGATCTGAATTTTGATATGAGCGATATAGGCATTTCTCCGGAAAACAGCTTCTTTATCCAGGGATTCATGGGAATGGCGTGGTTTATCTATCCGGCGGTCATGGTCGTTGCCACCGTCATTCTCATCCAGACGGAACGGACGAATCACGGGATCCTCAAAATGCTCGCCCTGCCGGTCGGCACACCTCTTTTGTGTCTTGCCAAATTCATTGTTCTGGCAGTGACCGCAGCGGCATTTATCCTGTTTATGACTGCCGGATACTATATCGCCGCGGCTGCCGCAGGCACGCTGAATGACTACAGCTTCATCCTTGCGCCGGACTATGTGCTCCCCTTTGCCGGGAAACTGTATCTGGCTTCCCTGCCTATGCTGTCCGTATTCTGGCTGATCGCCGTGTGTATATCCACTCCCATATTTTCCGTAGGCGTGGGGCTTATCTCAATCGTGCCGAGCGTACTGATCAATAACACGAAAGCGTGGTTCCTCTATCCGATGGGATACCCGTTCTATCTTGTAATGACAGAATACGGAAAAGTAGCGGAAAATATCGGGAAAAGCCGGATGGAGCCGATTCCCTGGATACCTGTTGCTGTTGGAATTACACTGATCTGTTTACTGATTTCCTGCCTGTGTTTCGGGCGGGCTGAAAGGAGATAAGAAAAATGAAAGAAAAAATATTGACCGCTGTCAGCACACTTATGATCTTCATTCCGTGGACAATCCTGCCTCTGCGCACATTTGACTGGGCGCTGGAGTCCCCTGCTGCTGAGATCATCATATACAGTTATGCGGCATTCATGGTATTCAGCGGCATATTCACCCTGCTGTCATATACGACAGCAGGTGTGAAAAATAATTTAATGAAAATCTGTCTTGTGATCACCTTGATGTACGCTGTCGGCGCTGCGGCGATCGTCGGGATGTCTCTTGTATAAGTTATTCCCCTACGATACATACGCGGATCAGGTTTGTCCGGCCCGGGATGCCAAGCGGGATTCCGCCTGTGAATACGACCTTGTCGCCTTCCTCTACAATGCCATGTGCCTGTGCTGCCTCGATGGCGCGCAGACAGAGGATTTCCGAGCTGTACTCTTCCCTGATCTGCAGAGGGAGGATGCCCCACGACAGATTCAGCTGTCTGCATACTCTTTCCGAGCTGGAGCAGCCTGCGATCAGGCACTCCGGCCGGTACTTGGAGATCATCCGCGCCGTGTTTCCGGTCTTGCTGACTGCAAGGATCGCATTTGCCTTCAGATCGATTGCTGTCATACAGGTCGCGTGAGAAATTGCATTGGTGATATCCGGATCCTCACTCCGTTCTCTTCTGCGGAAGATTCTGTTGTAATCAATATTCCCCTCCATATGCACTGCGATCTTAACCATCATTTTCAGAGCTTCTACCGGATACTTTCCGGCTGCTGTCTCTCCGGACAACATGATTGCACTTGTTCCCTGAGCAATCGCATTTGCCACATCTGTCGTCTCCGCACGTGTCGGACGGGGATGGATCATCATGGAATCAAGCATCTGCGTGGCAGTGATGACAACCTTTCCTGCTTCATAGACCTTTTCAATGATCTTCTGCTGAATGATCGGCACATGTTCAAGAGGAATCTCCACTCCCATATCGCCTCTGGCGATCATAATACCGTCCGCTTCCTCGATTATAGCATCAATATTATCCACTCCCTGCTGATTTTCAATCTTGGCAATGATGTGGATAGCCTGTCCGCCGTTATCATTGAGGAGCTTTCTCATCTCTTTGATATCCTCAGCTGTTCTTGTAAATGAAGCAGCAACAAAATCAAAATCTTCCTGAATTCCAAACAGAAGATCATCTCTGTCCTTGGGGCTGATAAACGGCATCTTCAGCTCCACGCCCGGTACATTAACCCCCTTGTGGTCTGAAATGTCTCCACCGTTCTTGACAATGCATACGATATCCTTGTCTACGATATTTACGACTTCCATTCCGACCAGTCCGTCATCGATCAGGATGGAATCACCCGGTTTTACGTCTTTGTAAAGATCCTTGTAACTGATTGTCACCTGTTCCTGCGTTCCTTCGATCTCATCGTTTACAAGAGTAAATTCCTGGCCCTCTTCCAACGTGATCTTTTTATCCTTGAAACATCCGATACGTATTTCCGGCCCTTTTGTATCCAGAAGTGCTGCGATTGGCTTATCAAACTGCGTGCGCAGTGTTTTCAATTTTTCTAATCGAATCTTCTGTTCTTCGTGAGTTCCATGTGAAAAATTAAAACGGGCCACGTTCATACCCTCCCTGATGAGGGCTTCCAGAATACCCTCTCTGTCCGTGGCAGGTCCAAGTGTACAAATAATCTTTGTCTTTCTCATAATATTCCCTTTCCGGATGACTCCTTGCATTGATTAAACGGCACAGTGCTTTATTAATGCGAACCGTTAAAGTTATTATAACATCATCACCAGTTTAATATCCAGAGTGAAATCCTAAGATGAACATATTCTTTATAATATAACGCAAAAACACCTTCTGTTTACAGAAAGCTTTAATTATCTGTACAGAAGGTGTTTTATAGCTGTTATTATTTCTTCCGGGCTGCCGCGCGGGATGTAAGCTGTGGTTCACATCCGCCCTGTGCTGCGAGGAAACAGAATGTAATCATTCCTCTCTGTTGCCTGCAATACAATTTCGGAGAGGGAAATACCCTCTCCGAAAATATATAGCATACTACTTTAATTTTCCATATTCTTCGTCAGATACTGCCTCAAGCCACTCGTTGGATGCTCCCTCTGCAGGCACCTCTACTGCAAGATGCTGGAACCAGGAATCCGGAGCTGCACCATGCCAGTGCTTTACTTCCGGCGGAATGTTCACAACATCTCCGGCTTTTAACTCCTGAGCCTCTTTGCCCCATTCCTGATAGTAGCCACGTCCGCCTGTAACGAGGAGGATCTGGCCGCCTTTATGGTGAATGTGCCAGTTATTACGGCAACCTGGCTCGAATGTCACGTTGCCTATTCCCACTCTCTCTGTAGTGAGCATCTTCAGATAGCTCTGTCCGATGAAGTACTGCGCGAATGCTGTGTTCGGCTCGCCGACCTCAAATACATTTCCGCCGCCTAAGTCCTGTTTCATTTTCTCTGTATCCATGTGTAACGCCTCCAGTTTTTATACAATTTCTTTTTATCTGTATATATTGTATATCCGGCTGAGGCTATAGACAAATGCTTAGTTTACATGGCGGAGCATGCCCGGGAGGTATGATTATTTTATCAGCCCATAAATCAATTTCATTTTCTGAATAATCTCTTTCAGCCCCTGGTTTCGTATACCAAACGATTTCAGATCAACCGTTTCCTTCTCCATAGCTGAAAAGAATGTCTCTAAATCCCTTTGAATTGAAGATGGT
>DWYB01000064.1 GCA_019118885.1 Candidatus Mediterraneibacter surreyensis
TGCGTCCCGACATGGGAGGTGGCGTATGCTTCTAATGAGAGAAACTCGGATACTGTGTCTATCGAGGTGTGCCACCCGGATGAAACCGGGAAATTTACGGATGAGACTTACCGGTCTCTTGTACAGCTGACGGCATGGCTCTGTGTGAAATTTGACCTGACCACGGATGACGTGATCCGCCATTATGATGTTACAGGGAAGATCTGTCCGAAATATTTCGTCGAGAACGAAGGCGCGTGGGAGAGCTTTAAAGAAAATGTAGGAGATGCGATCCGAAAATCGCAGGAAGGAGAGAAATGAACGATCTGGAAATGTACCGCGAGCAGCTCGCGCTGTGTGATGATAAGATCATTGACGCGCTCGTGGAGAGGAACGCCATCATCGAGAAGATCATGGCATATAAAGAAAAGTACGGGATGCCGATCCTGCAGCCTGCGCAGGAGGCGAAGCAGCAGAGGCGGCTGGATGAAAAACTGAAGGATAATAAGTATCAGGAAGAGACCCAGGATGTGTTTAAGCGGATCTTAAGGAACAGCAAACGGATCCAGGCGAGGAAGCTTTTTTCTTATAATATCGTGCTGATCGGTTTTATGGGATCCGGGAAGTCCACGGTGTCAGATTATCTGAGCACCATGTTTGACATGCGTCTGGTCGAGATGGACCAGGAGATCTCCGAGAGAGAGGAGATGAGTATCCCGGATATTTTCGCTACATACGGAGAAGAATATTTCAGGAATCTTGAGACAAACCTGTTAAAAGAGCTCCAGACCGGGAACAACTGTATCATTTCCTGCGGGGGCGGGGTGGCCCTCAGGGAAGAAAATGTCAGGGAAATGAAGAAAAACGGAAGGGTGGTCCTGCTGACTGCGAGCCCGGAGACGATCTATGAGAGAGTCAAAGACAGCAACGACAGGCCGCTCCTCAATGGAAACAATAATGTGGAATATATTGCGGAACTGATGGAAAAACGCAGGGAGAAATATGAGGCTGCCGCGGACATCGTTATACAGACAGACGGGAAGACGGTCTTACAGATCTCCGAGGAACTGCTTACAAAACTTGCGGAGTTGGATAAGAAATAATGTTTGAAAAATTTTTTCCGGATGAGTATGTGGCATCCACATATGTCATCCCATTTGAAAAACTGTATGAAAAAGGTTACAGGGGCGTTATATTTGATATTGACAATACATTAGTGCCCCATGGGGCGCCCGCGGACGACAGGGCGGTGAAACTGTTTCAAAGGCTTTCGGGTATTGGCTTTGCATCCTGCCTTATCTCAAATAACCAGGAGGCAAGAGTGAAAATGTTTAATAAAGATATCGGGACACATTATATCTATAATGCCCACAAGCCTTCCACGAAAAATTATATCCGTGCGATGGAGATCATGGGTACGGACAGGACAAATACTCTTTTTGTAGGGGACCAGCTCTTTACTGACGTATGGGGGGCAAAAAGGGCGGGGATACACAATATCCTCGTAAAGCCCATCCATCCGAAAGAGGAGATCCAGATCGTCCTGAAAAGGCGCCTGGAGAAGATTGTCCTCTATTTCTATAAAAAAAGATTGAAAAATAGCAGAAATTAGTATAAAATCTTAAGATAGAGCGTCTGCTCAGATGCACGATTGAAGGAGGAAGACAAATGGTCGCAGCAGGAGATTTTAAGAACGGCATTACCGTAGAGATTGACGGAAATATTTATCAGATTTTGGAATTCCAGCATGTAAAACCGGGAAAAGGTGCAGCTTTCGTAAGGACTAAATTAAAAAACATCATTAGTGGCGGTGTGGTAGAGAAGACATTCCGTCCGACTGAGAAGTTTGAAAACGCGCATATCGACAGGAAAGAGATGCAGTATCTCTATCAGGACGGGGATCTTTACAACTTCATGGATGTGGAGACTTACGACCAGATCGCATTAAATTCAGATGTGGTAGGAGATGCGCTGAAATTTGTGAAAGAGAACGAGACAGTGAAGATCTGCTCCCACAAGGGAAATGTATTCTCTGTTGAGCCGCCGCTGTTCGTTGAACTGGCGATCACGGAGACAGAGCCGGGATTCAAGGGAGATACAGCTCAGGGAGCTACAAAGCCGGCAACTGTCGAGACAGGGGCAACGGTTATGGTGCCGCTGTTCTGCGAGACAGGCGATGTGCTGAAGATCGATACCCGTACAGGAGAGTACCTGTCCAGAGTATAATGATCTGATGCGGGCAAAAAAGCCTGAAAAAAGTATACAAAAATTTGCAATAAAAGGATGTGCTGTTTTGTGCGGTACATCCTTTTTTCAGTATGCAAGTAAAAATGAGGGGAAAAACTGTAAGAAATTGCAGAGGGATATTTCGTGAATTCTGCCTCATTGTTTTTTGCCGTAAGCTCGTCTATAATCAGACTCACATAATATAGTTCAGATCAAATTGTTAGTATCCAGATCAATGCATCTAATCAAAAGGTATATTTCATACCGAATCTCTCATTTAATCTGTGATGGTTCCCGTTAAGGAAGGAGAAGAATGGATTACAGGGAATTTACAGGAGCAGTAGAGGATCAGATGAACCGCAGGCTGAAAGGAGGTGTGCAGGCGAGCCTTTATACGGCAGTAAAAAATAATGGAAAAGAACGTACCGGAGTTTTGATCGAGTCTCCGGGGATCAATATTTCTCCTACGATCTACCTGGAAGAATATTTTGAAGATTACCAGAAGGGAAAATGTCTCGGGATGATCGTGGATGAGATCCTGGGCTTTTACGACAGCATAAAAAGGGAAGGCCCATGGGACTGTGAAATGCTGAAAAACTATGATGGAGTGAAAGACAGGATCGTCTTCAAACTGGTAAATACACTGAAAAACCGGAAGTTTCTGAGTACGGTCCCCCACCGCTCTTATCTCGATCTTTCAGTCGTGTTTTATGTGCTGCTCGAGGTGACGGCGGATGGCACGGCGGCTATGACAGTTTCTGAAAGCCATATGGAACAGTGGAAGGTCACCACGGATATCCTCTGGTCAGACGCGCTGAGAAATGTGAAGAGGCTTCTCCCGGCAGAATTTGTCACAATGAACCATGCGCTGAAGGAAATGCTGAGGGGAAGGGAAGAAAGCGAAGTCAGCGGGAATGACAGTGGAAATGACAGCGGAAACCTGCTTCTCGGGAAAGGCACGGAAAGGGACGGTATGTATATCCTTTCGAACAGCCTCCGGAGTTACGGGGCGGCATGCATTGCTTATCCGCATATCCTGGAGATGATCGGGGAGATCCTGCGGCGGGATTATTATGTCCTCCCGAGCAGTGTCCATGAAGTGATCATCGTCCCCTGGTCTCCCGGGCTGGATATCCGGGAACTGGACGAGATGGTCAGGGAGATCAATGTGACTCAGGTCGCTGAAGAGGAAGTGCTGAGCAGCCATGCCTACCTGTACCGGAGAAGTACGGGCACGCTATGCGGCGGAAATGCACGGCAGAATGGGAGGGCGGCAGGATGAAAAAGATGAGAAAATGGAAACTGTCTGCTGCGGCCATCCTGTTTCTTATATCTTCCATGTGCATGCAGTGGGGAAACCGGACAGAGACTGCCGCGGCAGGAGAGACTGTGGCTCTTACTGTGGGGCGGGAGATCTATTACGGGACATACAGTACCAATTATTTCGACGCAGACGGAAAAACAGCATACTGTCTGGAACCCCTGAAAGACACGCCGGATCCCGGACAGTATGCCGTGGTACCGCTGGATGGCGGAGCGGTGAGAAAGGGACTTTACTATGTGTATGGCGGTCCGGGCTATGCAGTTTATCAGGAAAGATTCGGCAGTATCGGGATAGGGGGCAGGTACAGCGAGGATGACCAGTATTGTATGAGCCATTGTATCCTGTCATATCTTTACTCGGGAAATGAGACTGCATTTACCGGGCTGGACAGCAGCGCGGTAGCAGAACTCAGGACAGCGGCGGAACGCATTGCGGGGCTGCCGGACCCGCCGGAGGCATTTTACGCATTTCTCTTTAATACAGGCGGCAGCGGGCAGGTCATGGGCGGCAGCGGCAGCGACCGGACTGGCGGGATAGAGATCCGTAAGAGATCGGATCATCCGGAGTGGACAGAAGGAAATCCTTCCTATTCTCTGGGAGGAGCAGTGTTCGGGATATACCGGCCGGGAGAGGAACTGCCTTCCTGGGAGGTGACGACCGATGAAAACGGATATGCCAGTCTGTCAGATATCCCCATCGGTTCCTATGAGATCGCGGAGATCAAAAGCCCGCCCGGCTTTTCAGGGGAAGGCGGCAGAAGAGAGATCCACGTGGATGAGAACTCTGTATATACTTATGAGTGTGTTAACACAGCCGCATATTATCCGGCAGGCATCCTTCTGAAAAAGACAGATGCAGAAACAGGAGAAAATACTCCGCAGGGCGCCGGTTCTCTGGAGGGGGCTGAGTTTGAAGTGAAATACTATCACGGGTATTACGATTCCGATCCGGGGGAGATGTCTCTGCTCCCGGAACGGACCTGGACCTTCCGGACGAATGCGGACGGGGAGCTTTGCTTTACTGAAGAGAGCAAAACAGGAGGAGACGGATTTTATACAAACGGCGCGGGAGAAAATGTGCTTCCCCTGGGCACTGTTACGATCCGGGAAGTGAAAGCGCCGGAAGGATATCTGCTCAATGAAAATATATATGTGGAAAAGATCCGGCAGGAAGGAAGCGGTCCGGCAGACACGGTATACCATGCGCCGGAAGTGCCGGAACAGATCATCCGGGGAGATCTTCAGCTTGTAAAATTCCGCGAGGACGAAGATGAAAACCAGGATCAGAAAACTTCTCTTGAAGGGATCGTTTTTACTGTTGCATCAAAGACGACAGGGGAAGAGATACAGATCATAACGGACGAGAACGGATATGCATCTACAAAGGGTGAAGGCGGAAAAGGCGGGCTTGTGTATGATACTTATGTGGTGAGAGAAGAGAATCCGCCTGACGGACTCCTTCCGGTCGGTGATTTTGAGATCACAGTCACTGAAGAAGGGAAGACGCTTTATTATATACTGGAAGATAAGAGGATCTTTTCCCCGGTCCGTCTTGTAAAGAAAGATGCGGACAGCGGAGAGACTGTACCGATCGCGGGGGCGGAGTTTCAGCTTCTGGATGAAAACAGGGAGCCGGTTGTCATGACCGTGCATTATCCACAGGAAACTGCGCACAGTTCTTTTAAAACAGATGAGACAGGCAGTTTTGTCCTGCCGGAAAGACTGAGCGCGGGGATCTATTATTTCCGCGAACTGAATGCCCCTGCGGGATATCTGCTCAATAAGGAACCTGTAAAGTTTGAGGTCAGGGAAGACCATGAATGGGGAGATCCGTTTGTGGTTGAATTCTCAGACAGGCCGGCCATGGGAAAGATCCATATAAAAAAGACAGATGAGGATACGGGAAAAGCTGTTTCCGGGGCAAAATTTGAGATCACCGCAAAGGAAGATATACTGACTCCTGCGGGAAGCGTGAGGATCCCTGCGGGAAGTACGGTGGGTACCATAGTTACAGACGAGAATGGTGAGGGGCAGTCGGACAGTCTCTATCTGGGCAGGTATGAGATCCGGGAGACAGAGCAGCCTCAGGGGTATGTGCTCCCCGAAAAGATATATGAGGTGGGATTAGAGTATAACGGACAGGAGACAGAACTTGTGAGTGCAGAGGCGGAGATCACAAATAAGCCGACAAAGATAACCCTGAAAAAGAAGGAGGAAGGCACGGAGACCGGCCTGAAAGGAGTAAAATTCGCTGTCTGGCCCAAAGAGACGCCGGAGAAGGAAAAGCTCTATATCACGGATGAGGAAGGCCGGATCGAGATAAAATATCTGGCTCCGGGGACATATTGTGTCCAGGAGAGAGAAAGTATTCCCGGATATCTCAGGGATGATGCGGTCTGGGAATTTACGGTTGACAGTACGGGAAGGATCGAAGGGCAGGAGTGTATGGAGTATGAGGTCGAGAATAAGAAGACAAAGATCAGAGATACCGAGGCGTTCTGGAAGGAGACCGGAGAAAAGGAAATCTATGGCGGAGAGGAGCATGTGATCGTAGATACGGTCATCTTTCAGGATCTCGAACCAGGGCAGGTGTATACGCTGAAAGGAGCTCTGGCAGACCCTGAGACAGGCGAGATACTGACAGAGAACGGACAGCCCATTGCTGCTGTGAACACATTTACAGCAGAAAAACCGTCACAGGAAATACAGATGGAATTCCCTGTGGATACTGTGCGGACCGAGGAGAGGAAGATCGTAGTGTTTGAATCCCTCTATATCGGGGATATACTGATCGCTACCCACGCGGATCCCGGTGACAAAGGGCAGACGGTCACAATCCTGAAAAAACCGGAGGCGTCCGCCGCTACGGGAGACAGTACAGTGGGGAGTCTGCAGACAGCTGCTCTGCTCGCAGCCATACTGCTTCCGCCGGTATATACTGCAGTGTATTTCATGAGAAAAAAGAAGATGTAAAAAGCTTTACTTTTGGCTTGATTTATGCTAGGATAATTAAGGCTGTTCAAGAAAGGAACATACTTTCTTGAACAGACCGGAATGCGTCTGTAGCTCAGTGGATAGAGCAATGCCCTCCGGAGGCATGTGCGACGGTTCGACTCCGTTCAGACGCTTAAAAAACGGCGTCCGCCAAACAGTATTGTTGGCCGGACGCCGTTTTTTCGGTCAGAAATATAAAACGGGATTTCTTTTCCGGGCATATTTTGAGCGGTTTCCCCGGATACAGGACTCCCTATATCAGATTGATCTTTTTATTCATGATATAGTGTACTGCCGCGTACTGCGCAATGCAGAGTAACAGAGCAAAAATAGTATTCGGCACCAGAAGGGAGAACATCTCGTCAGCCAGGGTATCTGTCCCTGTCCCGTAATCTAACATCCCGAGAGCCGCCATGATCACAAGCACGGCGATCTGTATCACAAAGCTGGTGATAAAATATGCAGCGATCGCACATAATACTCTATGTGCGGGAAAAAGCTGTCCTACGCAGATGCTGAAGTAGATCAGAAGGACAGAACTGATGCCTCCGATCACACAGAAGATAAAAACGCACAGTCCAAAAGAGGACAGAGGCATTCCGATCGCTTCCGCCATCTCCGGGGCAACAGGCTGGTAAGCAGCTGTGACATTCCTGCCGGTCACAAGAAGAAGGATCCCTGCGTATATGATGATCATATCGAGTGCTGCGAGTAGGTAGCCTGAAATGATCTTTGCCCACAGGTGGGTAGTCCCTGATACAGGGAGTGTCCAGCTTAAATACCCTTCCCTGCTGAAAAGATTCCGGTAGAACCGGAAAGTGATCAGCAGGCTTGTGCAGAGTGAAAGTGCTGAGATCAGGAATGTCCCCAGTACTAACATAACTGTGATGGGAGCGATAAGCGTTTCCGCAGGCGCGTGAAAGTCCAGGCGGTCCATGACCAGCAAACGGGCTGCAGCGCATACGAGCAGGAAAGCCGCATGGAGCAGGATGAATATTTTGGCTGATGCCCTCAAATCATATTTGATGAGTTTTCCTAACATTTGAATACCTCCCTGAATAAAACATCCACAGATTTTCCGTACTGTGTCCTGATCTCATCTACAGACGCGTTGAGCGCGAGCTGTCCGCTTTTCAGGAAAATGACTCTGTCAAGTACATTTTCGATGTCAGAGATAAGATGTGTGGAGATCAGGATAGAAGCATTCTCGTCATAATTCGTCAGGATAGTGCGGAGAATGTAGTCTCTCGCAGCCGGGTCAACGCCTCCGATCGGCTCATCCAGTATATAAAGGTCTGCGACCCGGCTCATGACAAGCGCGAGCTGGACCTTTTCCTTTGTCCCTTTAGAGAGAGACTGGAGCTGCATATGCCGGTCGATCTCAAGTGAATCCAGCATTTTACAGGCGCGTTCTGTGCTGAAATTTTCATAAAAATCCTCATAAAAGGAAAGAAGTTCCCTGACCCTCATATGCTCGTTCAGGAAGTTCCTGTCCGGCAGATAAGATACGATCTTTTTCGTATCAGTGCAGGGAGCCAGGCCATTGATCATGATATGGCCGTCTGTGGGCACGAGAAGACCGGCGGCAAGTTTGATCAGCGTGGTCTTGCCACTCCCGTTCGGTCCCAGGAGCCCCACGATCTGTCCACGGTCAAGGGAAAAGGTCAGGTCAGAAAGGGCATAAAAGTTCCCGTATTTTTTTGTGAGTCTCTGACATTCAAGAATTGGTCTCATTGTCTCCCCCTCCTAAAGTCTGTTTTATCATTTCCAGTGTCTCGCTCCCGCTGATCCCCAGGTGGCTCATCTGTTCCAAAAAGCTGCTGATATATTCCTGCGCCAGGTCTGTTTTGATTTTTTTCAGCAGTGTGCTGTCGTCAGTGATAAAGCGGCCGCTTGTCCGGTGGGAATATACCAGACCGCTGCGTTCCAGTTCGGATAAAGCTTTTTGCATTGTGTTTGGGTTGACGGCGGCATCCAGGGCAAGGTCACGGACTGAGGGAAGCTTATCCTCGGGCTGATAGACACCGGAGACGATGTCGTGCTGGATCCGCTCCATGAGCTGAAGGTAAATGGGGCGGCTGTCGTCTAAATTCCACGGCATTGGATCATCTCACTTTCTTTTAAAGGGACCGCCTCAGGCGGTCCCTTACAGGGCGCGGGATATCCCGCGCCCTGTAACTGTATTATCTAGATAATACAATAATATGTTGATTAAAGAAAAAAGTCAAGCGGAAGCGTCGATTTTGCGTGCTTTTGTTACTGTTCGCTGTCTTTTAAGATCTTTTCTTTGAGGTCAGGATCAAATATTCCCCTTCTGAGCATCTCTATCTCATATTTGTAGGGTGCGTAAGATTTCTTTGGATTTATCTGAGATGGGATATATGGTGTCTCCAGTATTTTCGGTACATTTTCGAAATCCGGGTGCCGTACGATATAATTGATCGCGTCAAAACCAATGTGTCCGAAACCGATGTTCTCATGACGGTCCTTGGCAGCACCTGGCGGATTCTTGCTGTCATTGATATGGAAGACCGCGATCTGATCCTTTCCGATGATGCGGTCAAATCTTTCCATCACATCGTCAAAATGGTGGATGATATCGTATCCGCTGTCGCTTGTATGGCAGGTGTCAAAACATACCCTTAATTTCTCGCTGTGGGTGACCCCGTCATAGATCCTGGCAAGTTCCTCAAAGGAGCGCCCGATCTCCGAACCTTTTCCTGCCATGGTCTCAAGTGCGATGCAGCAGTCTGTATCCGCGCTGAGCACTTCGTTGAGCCCTTTGATGATCTGGGAAGTTCCGATCTCTGTGCCTTCCCCCACGTGCGCTCCGGGATGGAGGATCAGTGTGTGGCTGCGGCAGCTTACTGTGCGCTCGATCTCTTTTGCGAGAAACTCCACGGCCAGGGAAAAGGTCTCGGGCTTGACCGCGTTCCCCAGATTGATGATATAGGGCGCGTGGACAATGATCCCGCTGATCCCGTGGGCTTCCATATATTCCCATGCCGGGCCGATATTCAGCTCGCTGATGTCCTTCCTTCTTGTATTCTGGGGCGCCCCCGTATAGAACATAAACGTATCCGCCCCGTAGGATACCGCTTCCTTTGCGGAGCCGAGCAGCATGTCCTTCCCGCTCATGCCTACATGTGAACCTAAGATCATGATAAAACTCCTTTGCAAAATAATACCCATTATATCAGAGAAACCAATAAAAACAAGAGAAAATCTGTATTTGTGGGGGATCCTTCCTTGTAGATATGACGTCCGAAAACCGTTGGTTTGTTGCAGGACGTTTTCGCGGCGGACGGGGATATGGCTCAGGTTCCGGTTCCGTAATCTGGGCCATA
>DWYB01000065.1 GCA_019118885.1 Candidatus Mediterraneibacter surreyensis
TCAAGGGATCCCAGGCAGGTACTTCTCTCAGAACGATCATGAATAATCTGTCCGGGGATGTGACGATCTGCGGATCCGCAATCGGAGAGGTAACGATTGCAACGACCAATGCAGATGGCTCCATGAGGGATGAACATCGTGAATACGCAGATGTAAGATCAATATTTCCAACAGTACGGATGTGACGCTGATTAGCCTGGGATTCACTTCTGCCATGAGGTGTATCGGGGAGACAGGCAGTACGGACTGCTGCATGTCCATCATCAATGACATTATCGTGGCTTATGATTTTGAGATTGATGTGAATGACCATGTGATCCCGCTTTTTGCCGGGGAACATTGCGGGAATGTATCTACGCCGTTCTTCCAGTACAAGGAATATGTCTTTGCCTGGGGCGGCGCTTGATCTGGACTTTTCGATGCTGCTTGCTGATGAATTAAGGGATGCGTATGGAATACAGAGTGTGGGAACAGTTACTTTGACCATGGAATTTGAAAATCAGGAAGGTGAGAAGATCGGCGATCCTGCTATGATTACAGTGGAGAATCCGAATGCTGTATCGGAGTTCAGCCAAGAGGGAGAAGAAGTATATAATTCCGAGAGTATTCGGATAGTAATGAAAGATGTTATAGAGGATGATTCGGAATACAGCGGAGATATGTATGTTTTGCTCATGGTTGAGAATAAGACATCTGAAAATATTACGATTACAGATGTATATGATTCGCTGGCAGTAAATGGATATATGATGGACAGTATTATATCTCCTGTGAATATAAAGGGCGGTTCGAGCGCCATAATGAAAATCCAATTGTGGCAGTCTGATCTTGAGAAAAATTCGATAGAAGATATCAGCGACATTTCCCAGGTTGAAATTGGGATTCAGGTCATGCAAGGAGATTATATTATTGAGGAAACAAAACTTGATATGAGCATTTGATTCTTTTGAGGTTTATCCGGAGGATGAAAGCATATTCCGGGAGATTACGCTAAATGAAATAAATGAAGCTGAAGCGGAACTGGTTAAAACTGCTGAGGAAGACGCAGTAGCGAACGGGCTTCTCGATAATGCCCGCGCAAATGCAGAGACAATCCTTACCGGATTCTTTGCCGGCGCGTACGACATGGATGAATATGAGATCGTATTTACAGATAAATAATAAATGAGTACTGAGGAGAAAAAAATGAAGAAAAAACTGCTTATCGCTTTAGGGATTGTCGTGGCCGTGATCGTGCTGTTCTATTTCGGATTGTTTTTGACAGCTTGATCTACAGATTATTGTTTACAGAAGTTTAAGGCTTGCCTGCGAGTCCTGGCACGGGATTTGGGTTAGTTTTTGCTGATATAAGAGGCGGATGATTCCGTCTCTTTCTTTATGGCTTCACAAATTTGGCTAATATATTAGCCAAAACTTGATGCATCATATAGAATAAGCTAATATATTATCTATGAATAATTTCAATTTTTTATCCAAAACACCAAAAGAGATCGATAAGCTGATTGCTGCCCGCATCCGCAACATCCGCCGGAGGAGGAAGATTTCACAGAAAAGACTGAGCGAGAAGTCAGGAGTAAGCCTGGGGTCTGTGAAGCGGTTTGAGAGCAGCGGTGAGATTTCCCTGATCTCACTGACCAAGATCGCGATCGCGCTGGATCTTGAAAATGAACTGGAAGGACTGTTTGAGCATGTTCCGTTCCTTTCGATTGAGGAGATTATAAATGGAGAAGACGAAAAGACTGAAAGTTAAATATCACGGGCGTGACGTCGGGACGATGGCTCTCTGGCAGGGGCGACTGGCTGCGTTTGAGTACAGTGCAGAGACGCTTCCTTTATGCTGATTTCCTTCAGAAAAATGTAGAATAAAAGAGAATATTCCTTCAGAAAAATGTATATATTCGATTGATATTCCTTCAGAAAAGTGTAATACTATAACAAAGAGGTAAAAGGAGTGATCATATGCAGCGTACAGCTATGAAAAAGCTGAAGGAATGGAAGACGAAGCGGAACCGCAAGCCATTGATCTTAAAAGGTGCGAGACAGGTCGGGAAAACCTGGCTTATGAAACAATTCGGAGCGGACTGTTTTAAAAGTGTGGCTTATGTCAACTTTGACAGCGACATCCGTATGCGTCAGATATTTGAAGACGATTATGACATTTCCAGGATTTTACGGATGATCAACATTGAAACAGGGGTAAAGATCCAGCCGGAGGAGACTCTGATTATTTTTGATGAAGTTCAGGAAGCGCCAAAGGCAATCTCTTCATTGAAGTATTTCTGTGAGAACGCTCCGGAATATGCAGTGATCGCGGCAGGTTCTCTTCTCGGCGTTGCGATCCATGAAGGGGTATCATTTCCAGTGGGAAAAGTAGAAACAATGGAGATCCATCCGATGTCATATCATGAATTTCTGCTTGCGATGGGGGAAGAAAGCCTTGCGGAGCTTCTGGAAGAAAAAGCGTATACGATCATACGAACATTTGCGGACCGATATATCCACTGGCTGAAGCTTTACTATTACATCGGCGGGATGCCGGAAGCGGTCAATGATTATGCGGAGAATGGTGATATAACATCTGTCCGGGAAATACAGAAGCAGATCCTGGAACTCTATGAGCAGGATTTCAGCAAGCATACGCCGGATACAGAGCTTGCGAGACTGCGTATGGTATGGAACTCTGTTCCTCTTCAGCTGGCGAAAGAAAATAAGAAATTTTTCTTCGGTCATTTGAAGCAGGGAGCCAGGGCGAAAGATTTTGAACTTGCCATCGAGTGGCTTCTGGACTGCGGGCTGATCGGTAAAGTTTACCGGGTGGAAAAGCCGGCGGTTCCGCTGAAAGCATATATTGATTTCAGCGCGTTTAAGATCTATCTGTTGGACGTGGGGCTTTTGGGAGCAATGAGCGACCTGGATGCAAGGACGATTTTAGAAGGAAATCAGTTGTTTACAGAATTTAAAGGCGCACTCACGGAACAGTATGTTTATCAGCAGATCATCGCAGAGACGGAGTATACGCCATACTATTTCTCTGCCAATTCCCACACCGAAATAGACTTTTTGATACAGAAAGAAGGAAATGTGGCGCCGGTGGAGATAAAGGCGGAAGAAAATGTAAAAGCGAAAAGTCTGCAGGCATACTGCAAAAAATACCAGCCCCCTTATGCGGTAAGAACGTCTATGACGGATTACCGCGAGGAGGACTGGATGGTGAATCTGCCGCTGTATGCGATAGAGAATCTATAGATCTGATCCGGTTCTGGATCACACATTGCCCTCCATCTCGGCAGCGGCTTTATTGATGCATGTGATGGCATTCAGGCTTCGCGGATACCCGATGCAGGGCAGGCACTGGGAAACGACCCGGATGAGGAAATCCTTGTCATTGCCCAGATTCATATTCCCTTTGGAATGGGCGATGAGCTGCGGTTCGCATCCGCCCTGGGCGGCGAGGAAGCAGAAGGTGATCATCTCACGCTGCTTTAAGTCAAGCCCGGTGCGCGTGTAGTAATCGCCGAAGCAGTTGTCTGCCAGCCAGCGGTTGATGTGTCCTGCTTTCCAGGCTTCCTTCATGTGGGCACCGAAGATGTCCGCCTGTGCCTGTGCGCCTTTCTCCAGGCGGTCTTCCATCGTAGTCGTGGCCTGGCCTTCTAGCGGAAGACTGACGCCTCGGGAAGCGAGGATATCATTTGCCGCGTCGAGAAAAGGAAGGACGCGCCCGATCCCCAGATAGTCTACTGCCTGGTAGATGATTTCTTTGAGCATTACCGGAGTCAGCCCCGCGTCCAGAGCACGGGGGACTTCCAGGCGGAATGCATCGATTCCCTGGCAGCCGATCAGCGTGGCTGCAACAGCCATGTGGCGGGTGATCCCGTCAAGCTGCTGTCCCTCTTCATTGACAACTTCGTCAAAAGCAAAATGTTCAAACCGTTCTGCAAATTCCGGATCTGTAAGCTTATAATCTCTCATTGTAAATCCCTCCTGTGTGAGTCTTGAAAATATGCGGCAAGTTCAGCTCGCGCCGGGCGCAAAACCGTAAAACCGGACTTTTACTGTAATTTAGAGTAGGTCTCGTCATCGACCTCTTCCAGCCATTCATTGCCGGTCTCCGTACCCGGCACTTCAAAAGCGATGTGGGAGAACCAGCTGTCAGCTTTGGCTCCGTGCCAGTGCTTTACTTCCGGCGGGATCACGATGACAGTCCCAGGCTCCAGGCTCACAGGCTCTTTCCCCTCTTCCTGATACCAGCCGCTCCCGGCTGTGCAGATCAGGATCTGTCCGCCGCCGGTTTTGGCATGGTGGATGTGCCAGTTGTTGCGGCAGCCCGGCTCGAAAGTGACGTTTGCGAGGAAGATGGGACTCTCCCCTGGTTTTGTCAGAGGGTTCAGATAAGAATTGCCGGTAAAATACTGTGCAAAAGCGGAGTTTTCTTCGCCCTGGCCAAATATGTTCGCCTTGTCAAATGTTGTTTTATCTTTGATTTTCATGATAAATGCCTCCTTTATTGAAA
>DWYB01000066.1 GCA_019118885.1 Candidatus Mediterraneibacter surreyensis
CGCAGGAGTAAAGAGAACCTTGAAAAAGAAATCGTAAGATTTTATACGGAACAAGCAAAAAATGCAGAAAAGCAGAACACTCTTGAAGCCTTATATGAAAGATGGCTTTTATACAAAAGGGATTTTACCCCGACGAAGCCTAAAACCATTCAAGAGTACACTTGTGAATGGAATCATTTCTATAAGGGAACAGACCTTGCCAAAATGCCGATATCCGCGATCAAACCGATTACGATTATCCGCTTCTTCCGCAAGATCACAAAGGACAGAGAATATACACATAAACGGATCAGTAATGCACGGGCTGTATTGAATGGCATTATGTACTATGCAGTTGAGGAAGAATTGATTTCCCACAATCCGGTAGCTGATGTGGACTTTAAACAGTTTGCATATAAGCCGGTAGAGAAACAGGAAGAAAATGTATTTACACAGGAAGAAACTTGGAAACTTCTTTCTTATCTCCAATCTGTAAATGAGCCTTATTCTCTGGCGATCCAGTTATCGTTTTATCTTTTCATAAGAGTAGGCGAAACAAAGGGATTGCGTTGGGAAGATATCGACTATGAAGAAAGAACCATTTACTTACATAGGCAGGTCACAACAAGCAGGGCATTAAATGATGATCTGACTTTTTCAAAATGTGAGACTGTAGTATCTGATGATATGAAAGGGCATACTTCACACGGTTTTCGTAAGCAGTATTTAACGGATGAAGCCTTGAAGATTCTGAAAAAGGCAAAACGGCTGAACCCGTTCGGAAAATATATTTTTGAACCAGACGGACGGATAATGACAACACACAGTTTTAACCGCCGTTTAAAGAAGTATTGCAGAGAAGCAGGAGTGGAATACCATAGTTCGCATAAAATCAGGTTCTACAATGCTTCACAGGCGTATGATGGCGAAAACCTCGTGGCGATCAGTAGACTAATGGGGCATAGCCAAGTGAACACAACACTTCACTATCTCCGCAACGTCCATAAAGAAACCAATGATATTTCCACATTCAGCCACTTAGGTCTGTCAGGTGTTCAAAGGTGTTCAAACGAATAAAGGGAAAAAATAAAGAGAAACGCTGATTTTCCAACGTTTCTCCTTCTTTTGACAAGAGGCGCAGACCGGATTTGAACCGGTGAATCAGGGTGTTGCAGACCAGCAAAAAAATCCTCGGAACCCGCTAAAACTCTGGGGAATTTTAAATGTGTCCACCTTATTTCCACCCTATTCCACTAAATTCAAACCGAGCAGTCGTGCCAACTAAGGTATTCCAAATGTCCAAAGACTGCCATTATACTGCTGTTTCTGTGCCTCAATCGTTACGCACTCATTATAAGCTATAAGTCTGCCTTTCGTCTACGTTGTTTTGAAACTTTTAATATTTTACATTACATATTAATCCATTGGAGGACTAAAGATATGAAATATCAATTAGAAATCAAACAGCTTGTGGATTATCCACGCTGCCGGATCTACCGGTCATTTATCCGAAATCTTATGGAAGATAGGAACATCCGTACCAACGGAGGCTCCTATCTTTTTTATTATATCGTTCTCTGCTCATATGCGAATTACCGTATGTCCAGACGACGGCTTGAAGGTATGTCTTATACTCTGCTGGCAGATGAATGGATCTGCCCGATTTCAGAATTACAGGAAGCGCTTCGTTTCCGCTTCCATCACCAGGTAATCTCAGTGTTGCAATTTCTGGAAGAACAACATTATGTTTCCTATTCCATCCTCGGAAAGAATCGGCTGGTCAAGTTCTCAATCCTGGACTGGAAAACAGAAAATACGATTCTTGGATACAGTTATCCCTGCCAGAAAGACAGCGGATTCTATTTCTTTCCGATTACCAAAGTCCATGAACTGATCAGTATTGGAAAATGCTCTGAAATGGATATCCTGCTGGATCTCTGGATACACGCTGTCTACAACGATGTTCAGGTGCAGGGATCGGATCTGGGGCCGGTGGTGTATTTTCGGAACCATACCGGAAGTCCGGTTACAAATTATACGGAACTGTCCGAACGCTGGGGGCGCTCCCGGGCAACGGTCTACCGTATTCTGAAGAAACTGGATTCCTTAGATCTGCTGACCTTAATCCCTTTTACCGGCTCACACGGCAGCATCATCTACTTGAACAACTATCTGTCTACTATGTTCTCCATCAGTGATGTCCTCATTGACAAAGAAGAGGTTGCGCTTGCCTTAAGCCTGCCCATTCAGGTGCCGGATGATCTGGATAGCGTTTCAGAACCAGACATTACAGAGCAGATCAGCATTTCAGATGAATCCGACAGCGTTCCAAAACCGGTGATTCGTTACGTCGTTGGAAAAGTGGCAGATTTACTGCAAACACAGGGGCTTCCCTGCTGTCAGTGCAGGAAAGCCCGTTACCAATTATCTCGGTTATCAGACAGCAGGGGCGGGTTAAACAGTATCTATAGTCTTGAGATTATCTGCCCCTACGGGAACATGGCCTATCGGTTTGAACTATCCATGACACCACGGGAAGATCCATCCACACTGTTCACCGAGATTCCTGCTGTAGCATTGAAAGGAGGCTCCGCTCATGCCTAGAACAAAGAAAAATCATATCTCCCAAAATGAAGATCCAAGATTCCATAATACCTATCAGTTTTTAAAGCACTATCGCGACGCCACGTACAGTCTGAAGGTGGTGGTGCACCAGCTTGAAACGCAATTCCAGATTGACTATGGAACATCCATAGATCATTTCCTGGATTCCATCTATGCTGCAGGGGCAGATTTGAACGGTTCGGATATCGAAGAACGGGCAAAAAGTATCGAAAGGAGCAACAAAATGCTCAAACTCCTTGACTCGGCTGTTGATCTGCTGAGGAGCAATCATAAATACGGGGAACAATACTACTGGATTCTCTACTACTCCTTCCTCTCCCCGCAGGAGCTGAGGAACACCGACGAGATCATAGACCGTCTTGCGCCGCATATAGACAGGCTTTCTTACCGCACCTTTTACCGGAGACGACACGCTGCCATAGAAGCGCTCAGTGCAATCTTATGGGGATTTACTGCCAAAGAAACCATTCATCTGCTGGAGCAGTTTTTCCCCGAAGAGGAACCGTCACAAGATGGCAGTACATTGGCACAGAGATGCGATTGATGGGGAAATACGGCAGTGCTACAATAGTCATGCTTATAGTTTTCAAATTTTATCAGCACCCTCAAAAGGTGCTTTTTTTGTACCTGTAAACCACTGACTATCCCGAGAACTGCCAATCTTACACGTAGACTTGTACGTGAATGATACGTGCAGAGTATCACGTACTGATTACGTGTATCTGCACGTACAGACAGATTAACAAGGAGATTCAGAAATGAAGACGAGAGAAGAAATATACAGCCAGGAAGGTGCTTCCCTCCTGCACATTATCACCACTTATCATGCATTGACCTATGAGCAGGTCATCCGCAGTTTCCGCAAAAAGCCGGATACAATAAGTCACCTGATCCAGAATCTTTTGAAACAGGGCCGGATTTACTACGATCCTGACAAGAATCTGCTTTTAGATCGTCCGGAAGCTGCTGACGAAGCCAATGCCGGGATTATTGCGGCATACTGGGTTATGCTGGACTTTGAAAAGGCAGTCATGTACCACACCCGAGGAGAATTCCCCGTTACGATTAATTTTTTCTCCAATGCAGAGGAATATGAGATCATTTATGTTCCGGAAGGGAAAGAATTCCTTTTAAACCGTATTCTTGCCAAACAGAAGACAGATGCAAACCGGCTGATTATTGTTTCGACTCCGGATCAGGCTCGGGGACTTCATATTCCCCATGTACTTGCTTTCTGTACGGTGGCATCAGATGGAACGGTCAGTTACTACCAGAAAGGAGGAGATCACTCATAGACTCTACAGAACTTCTAAAGCGGATAGAGACGATTGAAGATGGAATGGATAAGCTCAAAAACACAGTTTTTGCAATGAAAATGACCGACATCCGAAAATATCCGGCCAATTATGAAGAACTCAGTACCGACGCTGCACTGCGGGCAGAACGTCTGGCCTGTCAGCTAAGGAATATCATTTTTGCCACTGATATCCTTCCGAAGCCGGAATATATGGATCGTGCTGCCAAAGTCCAGGGAATCCAGTTTGATACGGACGGCAGTATCCTGACCATTCGTCTGCCCGGGCTGCTTCCCAAACGGAAAGTCCGCACAAACATAGGTTACATTAACGATCCTCTGTATTATAGCCTCAAGTCTTACCTGGCTGAGAATCCGGTTCCCGTTTTTGTAAACTGTGTCGTTTGCTTTATCCAGGTATATGATCGCAAACTGCCCCTTAGACGTATCCGTGACTACGACAATATGGAATTTAAACAGATCCTCGATACTATTTCACCGTTTGTTCTAAAGGATGACAGCGGGCTTTACTGCGACTCCTACCATACAACGGAACTAGGGAATGAGGACTATACTTCTGTCAACATTATGGAGAAATCCGTATTTCCCGCATGGCTTCGGAGTATGAATGAGCAGATATCTGACCTGTCGGAAATTTCCTGATTTCAGCCGAATTTTTACCGACATAGGTAATTATGGCAGATAACCGCTGAATTTTCAGCTTCGCTGCCTGATATCAGCCCGCCGGATTTACCCAAGTCGGGAGTCTGATGGGTATTTTTTAGGAGTGATGCTTATTCTAAAAGACTCAACACGTTATCATCTTCTGGAGCTGACAGCACTTTGCGGAGAGTTCCCGGCAGGTCAGTTATATCGGCTGATTCCCAGTTCATCCTATGCTGAAAAAGTAATTACTCAGCTTAAATCGGAAAAACTGCTGCGGGTTCACTACCGGGATAAACTAAGGGGATACCGTCTCACTAAGCGCTCCAAGGAGTATCTCTTACAGGAAGCTCCAAAGCGCTTCGCCCTGTATCTGACCGGTAATGCAGACACAAATCAGATCCGGTCAGAAAAGAGTCGGCGTCTCCGGCTCCATCTCAGGGCAGAAGGATATCTTACATTGCTTCATGCGGGAATCCCTGTTTTTCCTGATGAGAAACCGGATCTGTTCCTTCCCGGCTATAAAATCGGTATCTGGAATGCGCGAAGCTATCCATTGTTTTATTCCGCAAGAGAAATCAAACGACTGGGAGATGATACAACAAAAATCCGTAATTCACGGTGCATGGGAATCGTGCTCACGTCAGAATGCGTCTTTGCAATCTATAATACAGGGAACGCCCTGATGAAATGGGAATATCGGACAGAAATTCGCGTCAACGCATTTTTACAACAGTATTTATCCGGGAATCCCTATCCCGGCATCCCAAAGGTCCGCGCGATTATGCTGGGCCGGGATATGGACATGGCGTACCGACTGTTGACCAGCACGGGCGGCCACAAGAAAGCGTTCTTCTCATTGGACACTTCCTATGAGCACTTTCACTATGTTCCAAACACACCGGAGGGAGAGCTGCTGTTAAAAGTATTATGCAGCCCTCTGCTCCAGAAAAAATTAAACCAACTGCTCAGATCAGACTTGCTGCCGCCGGATCGACAGCTTGCCATTGAGCATGATGCCCTTACTTCTGAAAAAGATGTTGTGCTGTTTGCGTATGATTTTGACATGCTGCGCATCAACAAATTCAATACTGCCTTAAAGCTGTTTTGCCGCCGCGGTGTTCTCATCGCTTTCGACTTTCAGCTTCCGGTACTGAAGGCTTTCCTGGGAGAAGACCTTCAGTATTCCAGTATTGACCTTCTGAAGTTTAAAAGGGGTTTTTTACATGGACCATAAATGGTGGAAATCAATTTTTCTTCTGCCAATTATTGGCTGCACTCTTTATGCCGGAGGATATGTCGCTCAGTTTATACGCAACTATCAGCTCTGGGAACGGGAAGGGCATTTCGCAGGGGATGGCACAAATCCCCTTCTTCCCTCCATCGCTCCGGCAGAATGTTTCGCAGCCTTAACTGACTTCCCGTACAATCTGTATGGGATTTTTATTTGTCTGGCAGCCTTTGCTCTGCTGGCTTTTCTGCTTATGCGGATGGGCTTTGACAGAAACGGAGGTGTGTCAGACCGAGAACGGAATCTAAGCTATTCCAATAAGGGAACCTATGGCACTTCCGGCTTTATGACGCCGCAGGAGATGCATCAGGTTCTGGAACTTGTTGACAATGTAAAGCATACGAAAGGACAGATTCTCGGCAGGCTCGGGAACAAAGCAGTCTGCCTTCCGGAAGAAACCAGAATGAACCGCAACGTTGCGGTATACGGCGCATCCGGATCAATGAAATCCCGCGCCTATGTACGAAATGCAGCTTTTCAGTGCGTTGCCCGCGGAGAAAGCCTGATATGCACCGATCCAAAATCTGAACTTTATGAGGATCTTGCGGTCTATCTGGAAAATAAGGGCTATATCGTAAAAGTCTTTAACCTGGTAAGCCCTGAAAACTCCGACAGTTGGAACTGTCTCATGGAAATTGATGGTTCTGAAACAATGGCGCAGATATTTGCGGATGTGGTCATCCAAAATACCGGAACCGGCAAAGGGGATCGATTCTGGGATAACGCGGAGCTCAATCTTTTAAAGGCGCTGATCCTTTATGTGGAGCAGGGCTACCCGCCTGAAGCAAAAAATATCGGGCAGGTATACAAACTTCTGACCATGAGTTCCGAAAAGGAGCTGAATGCTCTTTTTGACCTCCTTCCGGTCAGTCATCCGGCAAAGGTGCCATACTGTATTTATAAGCAGGCATCCGAAACCGTGCGAAGCGGCGTAATCATCGGTCTTGGATCACGACTCCAGATCTTCCAGAACAAAATTATCCGGCAGATCACCTCGTATGACGAGATTGACCTTACGCTGCCCGGCCACAAAAAATGCGCTTATTTTTGTATTGTGAGCGATCAGGATCATAGTTTTGATTTCCTGTCCTCACTTTTTTTATCCTTTATTTTCATCAAATTAGTACGCTTTGCGGATATCCACGGCGAAAACGGGCAGCTTCCTGTGCCGGTCCATATCCTTGCAGATGAACTGGGCGCGGCTTCCGGAACAATCCTGGATCTTCAGACGAAGATCTCTGTAATCCGCAGCCGCCGCATCAGTATTAGCTGTATCTTCCAAAACCTGCCTCAGATGCAAAACCGCTATCCGTATAATGCATGGCAGGAAATTCTAGGGAATTGCGATTCCACAGTCTTTTTAGGCTGTACAGATCCAATTACTGCTACTTTTATATCCGAGCGCACGGGCATTGCCTCCGTCAATGTTTCTTCGGAGGCTAAACAGCTCAATAGCTGGCGTGTTTCTGATTACACTCCGGAATATCGCCGCACGGAGTCTATCGGAAAGAGAGCCGTACTGACTCCGGATGAGGTGCTGAGGCTGTCTCTGGATGAAGAACTCATTATCCTGCGCGGGCAGAAAGTGCTGAAAGCGAAGAAATATGATTATACAAGGCATCCAGAATCAAAGAAGCTGGTGAAACGGAAAGCCGCCAGTCATATTCCAAAATGGCGGGAGTTGCAGACGGAAGAATCCGACTATGCTCCGGCTGTACCAAAGCCAAAACGCCCCGGCCGGAAAAAGAAGCGCCCAGGCCTCCCTCCTGTACCTTCAGATGATATGAATATACAGGAGCCGGAACCCGATTTCTCTCAAGAAACAGAGTTTGATGACCTGCTTTCTGAAGAGGATGATTTTTTGACACCTATAGATAAGAATTCAATTATGTCTTAAAGAAAGGATACAAACTATGCCAAATGAAATGAACAATATTTTAACTCTGGAAAATGACGCTGCAGTTGAAACACAAAAATCTAAAGAAGATCTGATATGGCACGAGATAACCAACGCTTATCGCACCCGCCGGATACTGACCGGGATGCTTGGCGGAATTGAAAAGCTGGAGGGCGGAGCTACAATCACGATCGTTTATTACAAAAACTTCCGTGTTGTCATCCCCATAACAGAAATGATGATTAATCTGGTCGAAGATGAGACACACAATTATGGGGAGCTGTCTCTGCGGCAGAATAAGATCGTAAACACAATGCTTGGCTGCGAAATCGACTTCATCATCAAAGGTTTGGACAGTAAAGAACGCAGCATTGTCGCAAGCCGAAAAGATGCCATGCTCAAGAAACGGCAGATCTTCTATTTCGATCAGGATTCATCCGGAACTCCGAAAGTCTATCCGGATCGGGTGGTGCAGGCCCGGGTGATCTCTGTTGCGGAAAAGGTCGTCCGCGCGGAGATATTCGGTGTGGAGACATCCATTCCCGCAAGGGATCTGTCATTTGACTGGCTGGGTGATGCCAGAGAGCGTTTTCACGTCGGGGATCATATCCTTGTTCGGATTCAGGAAGTAAAAGCAGACGATCCGGAGCACATTTCCGTCCAGGCGGATGTAAAAAGTGTAGAAGGGGATACCAGCAAGGCAAATCTGGCACTTTGTAAGGTACAGGGCAAATATGCCGGTACAGTTGAAGATATCCATAATGGAACGGTATTCGTCAGGCTTCAGATTGGTGTCAATGCCATTGCTCATACCTGCTATGACAGCCGGACTGTAGGGAAAAAGGACGAAGTTTCTTTTGTCGTTACCCATATAGACTCTGAACGTAATGTGGCGCTCGGAATCATTACGAGGATCATCCGGCAGAATTTGTGATTAACAGGAGCATAAAATTTCTCGGCTCAGGGGATAGTCTTTTCTGTCTCTTGAGCCTCTTTCTTTTCTGAGTCAAATCTTCTTTTACCACCTTATTATTTTCACAAAAATATTCGCTTATATAGCCTTAGATTTCCTTGTGTTTTCAGGCTTTTCTACAGATAAGGTGGCATAATAAGGTATCGTCTTAGATCCCGGCCTTATTGCTATCAGAAAGCAGCTATGATATAGTTGTCTGGTATAATCTGGGAGAAAAAAACGGATGCGATTTCTGTCAGCCCTCTAAGATACAAAGGAGGGTGATGCCAATGAACGCTATGGAAGTAATGACATTAGTGCTTGTAATCTTTGCGGCTTTATCTTACATAGATCATCATAACGACAAAAAGAAATAGCATCCCATAACCGCCTAAAGTTCGAGATGCTATCGCTTTTTTGATAGATATAACTGAGGGCATCAGATCTTGCATCTGATTACCTTTCTACCTAGATTATACACTGAGGGCTTGAATATTTCAAGTCCTCAATCTTTCGCCCATATAACTGAAATTTCTACTTACTTTTCATACTCACGCCAGAGTCAAAAATAAATAATCACTTTATAAATGTTGTAATTAAAATAGTTAGATTTCCTCGTTCCTTCAAAGATTTTATTCTTGAATCTCATCCTTTATAATTTTCCCCCCCTTTATCACAACCACTGGCTCTTTGTGATGCCATATTGCATGATAAACATCCGGATCCTGTAATACCACCAGATCTGCATCTCCGCCTTCCTGTAAAATATGATTTTGAAGTCCGAGAACTTTACCGGCATAAGTAGTTACCATACTATATAAATCTTCCATGTCTTTGAATGTTGTCATCCAAAGCAAATGGCTTGCCAGAAATGCTACCTGAAGCATATTACATTCCCCATATGGATAATACGCATCTGCAATATCATCCTGTCCCAGTGCAACCGGGATTCCAGCCTGAAGCAAATCTTTAACACGTAAATGCAATGGACCGGTATGTGGATCTGTCACAAAACCAATTCCAGCATCGATGGCAAGCTGAACTAATTTTCTGAAATAATTCTCTGGATACAAAGACATTGCGCGGCAATGCTGGGCAGTAACTCTGCCCTGCCAACCCATTTCAATTACTTTTTTGCATAACATTTCAAGTGTCCGTTCTTCTGCATCTCCAACATCATCCAAAAGCATGGATATATCTTTATTATATTTTTCAGCCAATTTACACATCTGATCAATATGTTCCTGTTCATTCTCTTTCGTGTATTCAATCCATGGAATACCGCCCACAACATCAGCGCCCATATTTAATGCTTCTTCTATCATATCTTTTGTTCCCGGCTCCCTTAGCACACCATCCTGGGGAAAGGCTACTACCTGTAATTCTACCTTTTGCTTATACTCATCCCTTACCTTTAAAAGTGCCTTAATTCCTTCTAATTTCCCCTTGCTGTCCACATCTGCAAAAGCTCTTATATGTGTAACTCCATATTTTACAGCCAGTTCACATACTTTTCTGACATTTTCTGCAATCCACGAAGCCTCATAACACGTCTTAAATTCAGATGCACTTTGAATGGAATCAAGCGCATTTCCCATTCCTCCCTGCTGGTATTCCTGCAGTGCTTTTTGTCCGGCTTTCTCCAGTGTATACACTTTACACAAGTGTAGATGACCGTTTACAAATGACTCGGTAACAAGATTACCTTTTGCGTCTACGATTTTTTTTGCGTCCTCAGACAGACGATCGCCTATATCAGCAATCCTGTCTTTTGTGATCCCGATACTTACCAGCTTTGAGTTGTTTCTTGTTTTTGCATTAATGATTTTTATATCATACATAAAAACGTTCTCCTTTACATTTTAAATAACTTTTTTGTTTTTGATGCTGTAAACTGAATAACCGGACCTGAGATAAAAATCGTAACGATTGTGCATATGCCAAACGTTCCGCCTAATAAAACTCCGGCAATCACCATCACAATATCCAGTATCATTCGTACTTTTTTTACCTGCCATCCGTTCTTTTCCGCAAGTGAGAAGGTCAAGGCTTCATAGGAACCGCGTCCCAGTGAAGCTGCTGCATAAAATCCCGTTCCCACTGCAAAAAGTATGACTCCCAACATCATGATCAGTACATTTATCCACACATACGTACTGTAAACATGTGCATTTGCGAATAAATCAACACAGAGGCTATATACAATCTGATAAAGGATCGTGCCAATATGTATCTGTGACCTGTCATAGAAAAATGCAAATACGATCATAACCGCAGCCACAATCAGAGATGCCATACCTATACTTATATGGAATGTTTTGGAAATTCCCTGCCACAAAACTGCAAGGGTTGCTCCCCCAAATCCTGCATACATTGCAAGAGTAATACCATATGCCGCTATGACGGAACCAATCACGATGATTATTATTTTTTTCGTCCATTCTATTTTACTCATTGTTATAGCCTCTTTCTTTTTATTCTATGTCAGCTTTTAAGCCTGGAATTCTTGAGGAAGCCTTTGTCAGAAGTTCTTTTCCGATTTTATTTACATAATCTCTTTTCTCATCCTCATCCACCTGCGTAAGCTTATGGTTATCTACAACCTTTATCCCATTGCATATTACAGTATCCACCATTCTTGCATCACCGCTGATCACAATACAGTCAACCGGGTCATTACATCCTCCCGCATACGAAAGCTGTTTCCAGTTGAGCAGTGTTATATCAGCAGCCTTATCCGGTGCAAGTGCGCCGATATCATCTCTTCCGAGAACTTTAGCGCCTCCTGCAGTAACCATGTAAAGAATGTCTTCCGCACTACATGGTCTGTCCCCGTATGCCAATCTGTTAAGCAGATACGAAACCCTCATTTCTTCCATAATGTTTGAGGAATTGCTACTTGCCGGTCCGTCAACACCAAGTCCTACTCTTTCAACCCCTGCATTCATAAGATCTTTGATCCTGCATGCGCCGGAACTAAGATACATATTTGATACCGGACAGCTTGATACTCCGGTCTTTGTATCAGACATGATTCTGATGTCTTCATCATCCAAATGAATGCAGTGCGCATAATAAAATCTTTCCCCGAGTAAATTATGTTTATAAAACCACTTTACCGGACTACATCCAAATTTCTCATAGGTAAATTCTGCTTCATAACGGCTCTCTGCCAGATGGCCATGCACCATAATGTCGTTGCTCTCTGCAAAATCTACAGTTGCTTTCAATATTTCTTCTGTCTCATACTGAGCGATGCTCGGCCCTATTCCTATACGGCACATAGAATATTCCGACCGGTCATGATAGGTATCTACCAGTCTTTGCGCATCACTCATTACTCCGTCAATCGTATCAACGACTTCCTTCGGCACAACATCACTCACTACTGAATGATAGGAACGAACCGGATGAAAACGGATTCCCAGCTCCGCTGCCGCTTTGATTTCAGCGTCCATCAAATCATGTACTCCAACCGGATGCGGATACCACAGATCATTTGATGTAGTACAACCTGATTTCATACAATCGCCAAGGCTGGCATATACGCCGGCTGTAGCAACTTCACTCCATAAATCCTTATATATTTCGTACATTACAGTTAGCCATGGTTCCAGCGTAAGTCCTTGTGTTACTTTAATATTTCTGATAAGAGACTGCCATGTATGATGATGAGTATTTATAAATCCCGGAGTGACAATCATTCCTGCTGCATTGATGATTTCATCATATCTATCATATTTTCCCCTGAGATCTGTTCCAACTTCCCTAATAACATTGTCCTCATATACAATATCTCCATGTCTGATCCTATCTCTTGTTGCATTCATTGTAATAATCCAGTCTGCATTTTCTATCAATGTTCTTTTCATTATTCTTCATCACCTTTCTGTGTATCAGTATCTACATTATCTTCTTTCAGTAACAGGCTAAGGACAATCGCTGTCAGCGCAGTTCCCGGAACTCCGCTGAGCAGTGAAGAAGCCCAGAATGGAAATGCTGCAAGGCTGTCTGGAACCATACTAAACCCAATCCCTACTGCAAGTGAAACACCTACAATTGTTGTTTCCCGGTTGGTTAATTTGCTGTTTCTGATGACATTCATTCCGGATACAAGAATTGTTCCAAAAGCTGTTAAAGCAACACCTCCAAGTATCGGATAAGGGATTACAGAAAAAACAGCACATAATTTGGGACAAATACTGCAAACAGCAATTATAATTCCCGCCAGGCATACTACATATCTGCTTGTCACTCCGGTAATACCGCATAGTCCGATATTGGCACCTCCTGAGATTGTAGGAACCATATTGAACATACTGGAAATAATGCTGCTGATTCCCTGTGCCATAATTCCACCCTTAGATTCTTTTGACGATGGTAGTCTTTGCTCTGATAACATCGCAGCGGCTGCCTGGTCTCCCATAAGTTCTACTAGAGCGATAAAACAAAGGATTGAAATTGTTACGATTGGCCCAAGCTCAAAATCGATGCCAAAATGTAATGGCTCCGGAATTCTAAACCACTTTTCATTTGCAATGGATGATAGATCTAATTTACCAAATAATGCGCTCACCGCAGACATTACCACAATCGCAATCAAAGCAGACGCTTTTGATAAATAACCTTTCCCATAATGGTTTAATAACAGCATAATGACGATTGTCCCGGCTGCCAGCAATAAATTTATCGGATCGCCAAAATCTGCCTCGCCACTGCCCCCTGCACAATAGCTGATTCCTGTACTGCACAGGGATATTCCCAATACCATAACAACAGATCCGGTTATGTAAGGTTTAAACATTTTGGTTAGTACTTTATGAAATAATGTCCATAAAATCAACGTTATAACACTTCCCACCAGACAGGCTCCTGTATAGACATTCAAGCCATATTTTGAACCGAATGTAATTCCCGGAGCTACAAATACAAAGCTGCATTCCAGAACAATTGGTAGCCTTGCTCCAACAGTGCCTATCCCTATAGTCTGAAGTATTGTTGCAATTCCTGTTACAAATAAGCATCCTGCAACAAGTATTGTTATCTCTGATGAGCTCAGTCCTATTCCCGCGCCTATAAGCAAAGGAACCGGTATGACATTGAATACTGCAACAATAATTTGCTGAATACTGTAAATAATTGCCTCTTTCATTGGCGGGCACTCATTCAGCGAATACCCTGTATTGATTTTACTCATATTGTGTACTCCTTTCCTGCTGCGCACAGAAACGGTTTTACCCACACGAACCGTCTTTGCATTTCCGAAACAAATATACAGTGGGTATGTCATATCTGTCCGTAAATACAAAAAAGGCACCAACAGGGTATCTATAATCCCTATTAGCACCTTTGCTGTACATGCTTAATTTCAATTGATAAAAAATAAAGACTATAGATACACTGTTGTGTTCAGAAACAGTAAAATCTATAGCCTTCATTTATGCCGAGACAAGCTCTCTATCAATTTATGTACATAATAAATATGTTAGCTCTATTTGTCAATACTTTTTTTCAGTTTTGAACAATAAAAATATCCTGACCTGCCATATGTCAGTGAACCCCTCAGGGAAAATAAGTTATCCACACTTTTTATTTTTCCTTGATTTTATCCACTTTCCAAAGCCTGTTGACCGAACTTAACTGCTTTATAAGTTTAACCTACTACGCTGCAGCTCTGACGAGCAAAAATAATTATTAATAAAAACCTCCCTTTTTCAGGAGAATTGCGAGATAATAAAGTTAGCCCAAAAACTTTTTTCTTCGCAAGCCCGAAAGAAGGGAGGTTTTTCCAGCAAAAACAAAAGAAAAAATCACGAGAAAAGAATCAAGGGAACACCTGGCACGGTTTAACCTTGCCTGTGAATTGGTAAAGGTTATCCGCCACTTTTTCCCGGAACTTTTATCCTTGTTAAAGCGGGTGGAGGATCCAAGGCACCAAAGCTATATTATCTATAGCAACCACGTCTTACTGATGACACGGATCCTGTCATCTATATTTTATATCAACAGTATGAGGAGTACAAGCGGAGAATTTAATGATGAAACTGTAATTGAAAATATTGGGATGTTGTGCGGAGAAGAACTAAGAGAGCTGCCTTATTGGGAAACGATCAACAATTATCTGAAACGGTTTTCGTCGGATGAACTACAGAAAGTTGTATGTCGACTGGTATACAGGCTGATCCGGAGCAGAGCTTTCGAGGATGCGCGGCTTCGAGGAAAGTACTGGCAGATTATTATAGATGGGACACAGTTGTATCGGAGCAGAAAAGATCTGGGGGAACACAGCCTGTTCTG
>DWYB01000067.1 GCA_019118885.1 Candidatus Mediterraneibacter surreyensis
CAACGAGCTGGGGGTACCGTTATCTGACGGTTACAACGGCGACCTTACTTCCAAGCAGAACGGATCAGTAGGCGGATATATGGTCAAGAAAATGATCGAGCAGCAGGAAAAACAGATGGCAGGCAAATAACCTCTGTGATTCCCGCAGATAGGAGAAAAGCGTCCGGGATTGACCTGGACGCTTTTTTCTGCTAAAATTCAGCATATCAGGAAACGGGGTGGCATTATATGAGAGTGATCGCCGGCAGCGCGAGAAGCCTAAAACTGAAAACACTGGAAGGGATGGATACACGCCCTACCACAGACCGGATTAAAGAGACGCTGTTTAATATCATCGGTCCGTCCGTGTACGACAGTATCTTCCTCGATCTGTTCAGCGGAAGCGGCGGAATCGGTATTGAGGCGTTAAGCCGCGGCGCTAAGGAGGCTGTATTTGTCGAGAACAATCCGAAAGCAATGCGCTGTATAAAGGATAACCTGAAGTTTACGCGGCTTGAATCAAAGGCGGCGACTATGACTGCCGACGTTATGAACGCTTTATACCGGCTTGAAGGAGAAAAAGTATTCGACATTATATTTATGGATCCGCCCTATGACCGTGAATTGGAAAAGAAAGTGCTTGAATATCTGTCCGGATCGGAACTTGTCTACGATGATACAACGATCATTGTAGAAGCGTCTAAGGATACCCGATTTGACTATGTGGAAGATCTCGGATTTTCACTGGTCCGCGAAAAGATCTACAAGACAAACAAGCATGTGTTTATAGAGAAAGCAGGTGTGGAAGAGATATGTTGAGAGCAGTTTATCCGGGCAGTTTTGATCCGGTTACATATGGACATATGGATATCATCTTAAGATCGTGCAAGATCGTTGACGAACTGATCGTCGGAGTATTATGCAATAAAGCGAAAATGCCGTTGTTTTCTGTGGAAGAACGTGTTAGAATGTTAGAGGAAGTGACAAAAGACCTCAAAAATGTCCGTATCGTACCCTTTAACGGACTGCTCGTGGATTTTGCGTCCAAGATGGAAGCGGATGTTGTCATCAGAGGACTTCGGGCGATCACGGATTTTGAATATGAGTTGCAGATGTCACAGACGAATCACAAACTGGAACCCAATGTTGAGACAATGTTTTTGACGACCAGTATAGAATATTCATATTTGAGTTCCACCACAGTCAGGGAAATCGCTGCTTTTGGGGGAGATCTGTCACAGTTTGTGCCGGAAGCAGTTGCTGTGGAACTTAGGAAAAAGATGAGTACAAAAGGAGAGTGTAACAAATGAGCAGCCGTATTGAGCAGATTATTGAAGAGATCGAAGAATATATCGACAGAGATTGTAAATTCCAGCCCCTGTCTACAACTAAGATCATCGTCAACAAGGAGCATCTTGACGAACTGTTGAGAGAACTTCGCATGAAGACTCCTGATGAGATCAAACGTTATCAGAAGATCATCGCTAACCGCGACGCCATACTTGCCGATGCAAAAGCAAAGGCCGACGCCATGATCGAGGAGGCTCAGGTACAGACTACAGAGCTTGTAAGCGAACATGAGATCATGCAGCAGGCTTATGCACAGGCAAACGAGATTGTGACTCAGGCAACGGCTCAGGCTCAGGAGATCATAGACAATGCGACATCCGACGCCAATGCAATCCGTATAGGAGCGATACAGTATACGGACGATCTTCTCGCCAATGCAGAGAGCATCATCGGACATACCCTTGACAGTTATACGACAAAATATGACGGTCTGATCAATTCCCTTCAGGAGTGTTACGACACAGTTCGTTCCAACAGAGCGGAGCTGGAGATTCCTGATGAGGATTCTGCCGATGACAATTATAATTCCCAGAATTAATTCTTCTTTAGCTATATCAGTCGTATATACAACGAACCTATCAAACTGGCTGTCACTGCGGCAGCCAGTTTTTGTATGATGTACGGAAAGAACGGAATAGAAGTTCCTCCCAGCATACATTCTGTCTGGGCTGCGGCACACATACCGCCAAAAGAGGTCAGCCCCAGTATAAGCGGATAGCTGACTGTGAGATCTGATATGGAATTCTTAAGCAAAACAATACCGTTTGTCATCTCGAGGAATGGTGTGATTACTCTGATCATAAAATTGCCTCCGGATATCTCAGTCATTAAAGCGGTGAGTATTGAAAAGAAGATGATATAGCCGCCTACTTTTACGATCGATTCAAAGCTCTCCATCATACATGAATCAAAAACAGACATATCAAATTTTCTTCCCGCAGCGGATTCATCCGATTTCACATCCGGGAAACGTTTCTTTCCTTTCAGATAAAATTTTCGAAATATAATGCTCAGGAACGCAGGAACAAGCATAAGAATCAGAAGGGTCGGCATCATAAGTTCGTTTCTTCCCAGTGTCTTCCATACGATAAAGTTCATGATAAAAACCGGGCTTGTATTATTACAGAAAGATAGAAGATAAGTTCCTTCTTCATGAGTGATGTTTCCCGTACGTACAAGATCGGCCGATATTTTCGCCCCCATTGGGTATCCGCACAGGAATCCCGCAATGACAGCAAAAGCGCCGTTGGATGAGGTGGCAAACAGTCTGGAGGACAATCCGCCGAATATGCGGGATACAAGATTCAATCCTCCTCCTGCCAGCATCAGTCCGGATACAAGCATAAACGGAAAGAGCGTTGGAAATACGACCTGAAACCACAGAAGGAGACCATCTGCCGCACCTGAAAATACTGTCTTCGGCAAAAATAACATAGCGAGGAAGAGAAAGAGAACCATTATACCTGACAGCATTTGTTTCATAATCATATGCTCCTGTTTGGATCAATAAGTGGTCATTTTAGATATATGTCGGCCGTATCTTCTTTATGAACCGCTCATATAGTAAAAGAAAAGGAGTTTTTTCTTGAGACGATATTTTCGACATATTTTTCTTTTGTTTCTCCTTGTATTTGCCTCTGCGATGTGGATTCCCAGACTCCAGTATATCAGTGAGGACAGCCGTCTGACTGACAATATACTTGAAAGTGAAAATTTCCGACGTCAGCCGGTTGATAAATGGACGCTGGAGCAGATCAGCGATATGGAGGATCCTGGAGAGTATCTTGCCGTCTGCTGGCTGGAGAACAAGTTTGGAGAAAAGGATATACACATAACGCCGGCGGAGGCTCTTTCCATGAGAAAACGATGGGAGAGAGCAAAGGGATGGGCCGGGTATCTCTCAGCCTGCCAGGCTGTATGGGATGATTTGACCTATTTTCCCGTAGCCGCTTCAGATGACCCTGATATCGGCGTAACCTTCGAGGATTCCTGGATGTTTGACAGAACCTATAAAGAAGAACGCGGTCATGAAGGCACGGATATCATGTCCTCTGAAAACAAAAGAGGAGTTCTTCCTGTCATCAGCATAACAGACGGAGTCGTGCAGAATAAAGGCTGGCTGGAACTGGGAGGTTACCGCATCGGCATCCGCTCCCCTCACGGCGCCTATTTTTACTATGCACATCTGGATTCCTACGCAGATATCGAAGAAGGAGATGAGGTTAAGGCGGGTGACCTGCTGGGATTTATGGGAGATACCGGATACGGCACCGAAGAAGGAACACGAGGAAAATTCCCCGTACACCTGCACCTTGGTATCTACATATACAACAATGACCGGGAGATCAGTGTAAATCCTTATCCGGCGCTTAAGTATCTGGAAGATAAAAGACTGGGGTTTCAAGCATCCTGAAAACATGATATAATAAATATACTATGTGCAATCCGGACCTTTGAAACGGTCCGCCCCTTTTGTTAAGAGATTATATGGAGGAAAAGATGAGTCTGCCAACAGCATTTGAAGAGAAAATGAAACGCCTGATCGGCGATGAATACAGTGAATACCTGAAATGTTTTGACGAACCCCGCCACTATGGGCTCCGTGTAAATACAGCCAAGATCTCCACAGAGGATTTTCTGAAGATTGCTCCATGGCCTCTTGAACCGGTTCCATGGATACACAACGGGTTTTACTACGACGGAGAAAACTGCCATCCGGCCAGACATCCGTATTATTTTGCGGGGCTGTATTATCTGCAGGAGCCAAGTGCGATGACTCCCGCTGACCGGCTTCCCATATGCCCCGGAGACCGGGTACTCGACGTATGTGCAGCGCCGGGAGGAAAAGCGACGGAACTGGGAGCCAGACTAAACGGTACAGGCGTTCTGGCGGCCAATGATCTGAGCAGTTCCCGCGCAAAGGGACTGCTTAAAAACATCGAACTTATGGGCATTGGAAATGTCCTCGTCCTGAGTGAGGAACCAGGCAGGCTGATCCCGTATTTCAGGGAATATTTTGACAAAATCCTGATCGACGCTCCGTGCTCGGGAGAAGGCATGTTCCGCAAGGATAAAAAGATGATCCGCGCATGGGAGGAACACGGCCCCGAATATTTCTCAAAAATTCAGAAAAGTATCATTACGCAGGCTGCCGATATGCTTAAGCCCGGCGGTATGATGCTGTATTCTACCTGTACATTCTCTCCCGAGGAAAATGAGCAGACGATCGAGTATCTACTGGAGACCCACCCGGAATTTGATCTCTGCGAAATGAAAGGATATGAGGGATTCAGCTGCGGCATGCCGGAAGCGGCTGCGTCTCACGATGAGCGACTTTTGCGTACGGTCCGTATTTTCCCGTACCGGATGAAAGGCGAAGGCCATTACCTGGCTCTTTTGAAAAAAGGAGGAGAGGGGATTCCACATTCCTGTGATTCTTCCTGTTCCGCCATCTCTCGAAAGAAAATACTTCCCGGGGAACTGGATGATTTTTTAAGCGATATAAACCGGGAATTTGATCCTTCCAGAATTGATATCCGGGGCGACAAAGTTTATTATATGCCGGAAGGCCTGCCAGCTCTTAACGGGGTCCGTTTTCTACGCACAGGACTTCTCCTGGGAGAGCTTAAGAAAAAAAGATTTGAACCGAGCCAGGCTCTTGCCATGAATCTGAAAAAAGAGGAATATGGCCGCATTATTGATCTCTCAGCAGAAGACGAGAGAGTGATCCGTTATTTAAAAGGTGAGACTCTGGACGTGGAGGATCTTGTATCCGACAAAGAGAAAGGCTGGTATCTGGTATGTGTGGATGGTTATCCGCTGGGATTTGGAAAACTGTCCAGACAGATGCTGAAGAATAAATATCTTCCAGGATGGCGGTGGCAGTCGGCATGATGATAAGACTTGACAAATATCTTGCGGACATGGGAATGGGTACGAGAAGTCAGATCAAGAAAGAGATCCGCATCGGAAGTGTTTCTGTCAACGAAGCTGCTGCGCGCCGTCCGGATATCAAAATTGATACGGACAAAGACCGGGTTTTATTTCATGGCCAGCCAGTTATCTATGAAGAGTATGAATACTATATGCTCAACAAACCGGCCGGCGTCGTATCCGCCACGGAAGACAGGCGTGAAAAGACAGTGCTCGACCTGATCAGAGACCGCAGACGGAGTAATCTCTTTCCGGTCGGAAGACTTGATAAGGACACTGAAGGGCTTCTCCTTATCACCAATAACGGGAAACTTGCACACAACCTTCTATCCCCCGGCAAACATGTGGATAAAGTCTATTTTGCCAGGGTAAACGGACAAGTTACGGAACAGGACGTAATGAAATTTGCACACGGTCTTGATATCGGAGATGACAAACAAACCCTCCCTGCGGAGCTTCATATCTGCTCATCCGGTGAAATATCGGAGATACGCCTGACCATCCGTGAAGGACGGTTTCATCAGGTCAAGCGTATGTTTGAGGCAGTGGGAAAAGAAGTAGTTTATTTAAAACGTCTGCAGATGGGAGCGCTTGTCCTGGATGAGAATCTAAGTCCCGGTGAATACCGGAAACTGACGGAAGAAGAGGTAAAGAACCTATGCTAACAGGAAAAAAAGCCGTAATATTCGATATGGACGGATCTCTCGTGGATTCCATGTGGATCTGGCCGGAAGTGGATCGGATCTACATGAACAAATATCATCTCACGGAACCCGATACATTCCACAAAGATATCGAAGGGATGAGTTATACAGAAACAGCACAGTATTTTGTAGATACGTTTCACACACTGGATCAGACGGTAGAACAGGTAATGCAGGAATGGCGTGATATGACGATTCGGCTTTACGCCACAGAAGTATTTCCGAAACCGGGAGCCGTGGAATTTCTGCAATATATGAAGGATAGAGGCGTATTTCTCGGAATTGCCACAAGCAACAACAGGGAGATCGCAGAGGCCGCTTTAAACGCCCGAGGCCTTTCCTGCTATTTTGATTCCGTGCGCACCTCCTGCGAGGTGGCGGCCGGGAAACCGGCGCCGGATGTGTATCTGAAAGTGGCGGAAGATCTGGGCGTCGATCCGGGAACCTGCCTTGTCTTCGAGGATGTGCCAAACGGCATACTGGCCGGGAAAAATGCCGGCATGGAAGTGTGCGCCGTAGACGACGAATTCTCCAGACCGCTTGAAACGGAGAAAAAACGGCTGGCAGATTACTTTATCCATGACTTCAATGATATTTTCAGACATACCTATGAAAGGTGCGGGAACAGAACGTGACAAAAAATGATTTTTTGCCGATAAGCAAAAGTGATATGAAAAAAAGAGGGTGGGATCAGGTTGATTTCGCCTATGTGATCGGAGACGCCTACGTAGATCACCCATCTTTCGGACATGCCATCATCAGCCGTGTGCTTGAATCCCGGGGTTATCGTGTGGGGATCATATCACAGCCGGACTGGAAAGACCCGGAGAGTATTGCCGTATTCGGAGAACCCCGGCTTGGGTTTCTTGTATCCGCCGGAAACATGGACTCTATGGTCAATCATTATTCCGTGTCAAAAAAGCGCCGGAAGACCGACGCCTATACGCCCGGCGGAGAGATGGGGAGGAGACCGGATTATGCATGTGTTGTATATGGCAATCTCATCCGGCAGAAATACAAGAAGACTCCTGTCATACTGGGCGGGATAGAGGCAAGTCTCAGACGGATGGCACATTATGATTACTGGTCGGACAGGCTGAAACGTTCTGTTCTTCTGGATTCAGGCGCAGATATCATCTCCTACGGTATGGGAGAGCGCTCTATCGTAGAGATCGCGGATGCGCTGGATGCGGGGATTCCCGTAGAAGAACTGACTTATATTGACGGAACTGTCGTAAAGGTAAAAGATCGCAGCCGTATCTACGACGCAGAGTTCCTGTCTTCCTACGAGGAGCTGAAAGCGGACAGGAAAACATACGCAAAAAGTTTTTACACACAGTACTTAAATACTGACGCTTTTAACGGACGGCGGCTTGCAGAGCCATATTCGGACCATCTCTTTGTGATCCAGAATCCGCCGGCGAAGCCATTGAACATGACCGAGATGGATGACGTATATGATCTTCCTTATATGAGGACATACCATCCATCCTATGAGAGCAAAGGCGGAATACCGGCTATATCCGAGATACGCTTCAGCCTCATCAGCAACAGAGGGTGTTTCGGCGGATGCAGTTTCTGCGCTCTGACCTTTCACCAGGGAAGGATCGTGCAGGTAAGAAGCCACGAATCTCTTCTGAAAGAAGCTGAAGAAATCACAAAGGAAAAAGACTTTAAAGGATATATTCATGATGTAGGCGGTCCAACTGCGAACTTCCGGCATCCCTCCTGTAAAAAGCAGCTCGAACACGGCGTCTGCCAAAACAGACAGTGTCTGTTCCCGTCGCCCTGCGGGAACCTGGATGCCGATCACAGCGATTACGTCGCTCTGCTAAAAAAGCTGAGGCACATCCCCGGAGTAAAGAAAGTATTCATACGATCCGGAATCCGTTTCGACTATCTGCTGGCTGATAAGAAAAAGGAGTTTCTCCGCGAACTCTGCCAGTATCATGTAAGCGGTCAGCTCAAAGTGGCGCCCGAACACGTAGCCGCTCCGGTTCTCTCCCTGATGGGAAAACCTGAACACAGCGTATATGAAAGATTCACGGAAGAGTTCCGACGGATGAATGAGAGACTCGGAAAGAAACAGTACCTTGTTCCTTATCTCATGTCTTCCCATCCCGGTTCTACATTAAAAGAGGCGGTAAAGCTTGCCGAATACTGCAGGGATCTCGGCTATATGCCGGAACAGGTACAGGATTTTTATCCTACTCCCTCCACGCTTTCCACCTGTATGTATTATACCGGTCTGGATCCCCGGACCATGCAGCCGGTGTATGTACCCAGAAATCCCCATGAAAAGGCAATGCAGAGAGCATTGATCCAGTACAGGAATCCGGCTCTTTATGATCTTGTCCTGGAAGCGCTTCGGCGTGCCGGGCGTATGGATCTTGTAGGATACGGCCCTAAATGCCTGATCAGACCAAAGACAGAGCATAATGGGCGGGTCAGTGGAAAATCTAACGAGAATATAAAAAACAAAAAGAATAAAAATACGAAAAAGAAAAAGACAATACGCAATGTCCACAAAAAGAAGTGAGGATATTTATGAAGATAGCAGTTGTAACCGGGGCATCTTCCGGAATAGGAAGAGAATTCGTCCGTCAGATCGGGTATTTCTACAAAAGTCTTGACGAAATCTGGGTGATTGCCAGACGAAAAGAAAGACTGGAACAGCTCAGAGAGCAAAGCAGAATCCCACTGAGGATCATTGACGGAGATCTGTTAAAAAAACAGGTCTATAAGGATTATCGCAGAAAACTCAAAGAGTGTTCTCCCGAGGTACGCATGCTGGTCAATGCAGCCGGCTTCGGCCGGAACGGTACATTTCAGGAGATTGCCAGGGAGAGCAAAAAACTGCAGACAGATATGGTGGATCTGAACTGCCGGGCGCTGACGCAGATGATCCGGCTTACGCTCCCTTATATGAACAAAGGGGGCAGGATCATCAACATTGCTTCCGCGGCTGCATTCTGCCCTCAGCCGTCTTTCGCCGTATATGCAGCTACAAAGTCTTATGTGCTGAGTCTTTCCCGGGCTCTCCACACAGAACTGAAACCGGGCGGCATTATCGTAACCGCAGTATGTCCGGGGCCAGTAGACACAGAGTTCTTCCGCATAAGCGGTCCGCTCACGGATCCTCTGAAAAAGCTCACGCTTGCAAAGGCTCCCGCTGTTGTGCATCAGGCACTGACTGACAGCCGCCGCAGGAAAGAGATCTCTATCTATGGAATCAGCATGAAAGCTGCACGGCTGGGGGCAAAAACAATTCCTCACGGTCTTATATTAAAGGCGGAGGGATTCATGCAGCGCAGAAAAAATCGGGAAAAGCATTGCGTAACAGAAGTCAGAAAGAAGAACTATGAGAGAGATAAAAATAAATTCAAATGAAGCCGGACAACGTCTGGACAAATTTCTTTCAAAATATATGACTCTTGCTCCGAAGAGTTTCCTGTATAAGATGCTTCGTAAAAAAAACATTACTCTCAACGGGAAAAAAGTATCCGGGCAGGAAAAGCTTTCACAGGACGATATCGTCAGAATGTTCCTCTCTGACGAAACGATTGAAAAGTTCTCGCCTCAGCGAGAAACCTCACCGACTGTCAGAGAACTCCCGTCCGATCTTGACATATTATATGAGGACAGACATACAATCTTTATAAACAAGCCGGCGGGAATGCTTTCCCAGAAGGCATCCAAAGATGATGTATCCCTGGTGGAATACCTGACAGGATATCTTCTCGATACCCGCCAGATTACGGAATCAGAACTGCGCACATTCCATCCTGCAGTATGCAACCGGCTGGATCGCAACACAAGCGGCATTGTCGCGGCAGGGAAAACACTTTCCGCCCTTCAGGAGCTAAGCGCTATGTTCCGGAACAGAAGCCTGAAAAAATATTATCTCTGCCTGGTAGCCGGTACTGTGAAAGAAAAAGGGCGGCTCAGCGGTTATCTGAAAAAAGATCCCCGTACCAACCGTGTTGTTTTCAGCAAAGAAAAAAAGGAAGGAGCCTCAGAGATACGAACCGAATACCGCCCTCTCGAAACAGGGGATGACGTCACTTTGCTGGAAGTGCATCTGATCACGGGAAAGACCCACCAGATCCGCGCTCACATGGCCTCTCAGGGGCATCCGATCATAGGAGATTATAAATACGGAGACCGACGCATCAACGACCAGTACAGGAGTGCTTACGGATTGAAATCCCAGCTGCTCCACTCTGTCAGACTCTGTATTCCGGTATGCGGCGGTACACTCTCGGAACTGTCCGGGAAGACAATAACAGCTCCTCCGCCGGAGATTTTTCTCAGGATATGCGCAGATAAAAACATAAAAAGGAGCGGTATGCAATGGCCACATGGAATTCAAGAGGGCTTCGCGGATCAACTTTAGAAGAATTTATCAATCATACAAATGAAAGATACTCGGAGATGGGTCTTGCTTTAATCCAAAAGATTCCAACCCCCATCACGCCGGTTAAAATTGATCAGGAAAACCGGCATATTACTCTGGCTTATTTCGACAAGATCAGTACGGTGGATTATATCGGAGCGGTACAGGGAATCCCAGTCTGCTTCGACGCAAAAGAATGCAGAGCGGATACCTTTCCTCTCCAGAACGTCCATGCGCATCAGATGGACTTTATGGAAAAATTCGAGAAACAGGGAGGAATTTCTTTTCTGCTTATTTACTTCAGTACACGGGATGAACTGTATTATATGCGGTATGAACAGATCAGAAAGTTCTGGGATCGGGCGGAACAGGGCGGAAGGAAAAGTTTCCGGTATGACGAACTGGAGCCGGGATGGTTCATGGAACTGAAGCAGGGGTACTTCGTACCTTATCTTGATCTGATACAGAAAGATCTGGACCGCAGGGATTGACAGGGCAGTATAAAATCCGTATAATTACAAGGTGGTTTAACGTAGTAGCACATTAAAGTGAAAGAGGAGAGCATATGGAACAGAAACTTCACACTCCGGAAGGCGTCCGGGATATTTACAACAAAGAATGCGAAACCAAACTTGCACTTCAGAAAAAACTGAGTACTGTACTTCATCTGTACGGTTATCAGGATATACAGACACCCACGTTTGAATACTATGACGTATTCCGCGAGGAGATCGGATCCACATCTACACAGGAACTCTATAAATTCTTCGACAGAGAAGGAAATATCCTTGCCCTCCGGCCGGATATCACTCCTTCCGTGGCACGGGCTGCCGCAACACTTTTTGAGAATGAAGATTTTCCGATCCGTCTCTGCTATGCCGGAAATACATTTATCAATCATTCCAGTTATCAGGGAAGATTAAAGGAGAACACCCAGCTCGGCGCGGAGCTGATCGGACTGGACTCCATTGAGGCTGACGCGGAGATGATCGCCATGGTGGTAGACGGCCTGAAAAAAGTCGGGTTAAAAGAATTTCAGGTCAGCATCGGTCATGTTGACTTCATCCGCGGCCTTATGAGCGGAGCGGAACTTGGCGAAGAGGAGAGCAATGAAGTGCGCGCTCTTATAACAAACAGGAATTACTTCGGAGTAGAAGAACTTCTCGACAGCAGAAATGTAAAAGAAACTATCAGGAAAGCATTTCATATGCTTCCCGAACTTGTAGGCGGAGCGGAAGTGCTCGATCTGGCGTTGAAAGCGGCTCCGAATCTGAATGCCCGCCTGGGCGTCACGAGACTTCAGCAGATCTATCGTCTCCTGAAGCTCTACGGCGCAGAGGACCATGTCACTTTTGATCTGAGCATGAGCGGAAATTACGGATATTACACAGGGGTAATCTTCCGTGCCTATACGTACGGAACCGGAGACGCCATCGTCCGCGGCGGAAGATATGATCATCTTCTGGAGAAATTCGGGAAAAATACACCATCTATCGGTTTTGCAATCATCGTTGATGAACTGATGAGTGCACTGAATCGGCAGAAGATTACCGTAGATACCGTACATAAAAATCTGATCGTCTATACAGAACAGACCGAAGAGCATGCGGTCTCTCTTGCCTGCAGTTTTCGAGGCAAAGGACGGAACATCGAACTGATCAAGCGTGAACCGGAAGAAGAACGGGATATTTACGAAGAATATGCCCGCCGAACCGATGTATCTGCCATGTTATATCTGCGGGATGACGAAAAGATCGAAATGCTGAATCTCAAGACCGGTGAGGAAAAACTTGTGGATCTGAAAAAGCAGGATTAAAGGAGCATGACATATGAGATATCTGACATTTGCCCTTACGAAAGGGCGCCTGGCAAGCAAGACGCTGGAGATGCTGGAAAAGCTCGGCATCACCTGTGATGAAATGAAAGATAAAAATTCCAGAAAACTGATCTTTACCAATGAAGAACTGAAACTGAAGTTCTTCCTTGCGAAAGGTCCGGATGTGCCTACTTATGTAGAATACGGAGCTGCGGATATCGGTGTGGTCGGAAAGGATACGATCATCGAAGAGGGAAGAAAAGTACACGAAGTACTGGATCTTGGCTTCGGAAAATGCAGGATGTGTGTGTGCGGACACGAGGACGCCGCAGAGCTTCTGCAGCATCACGAACTGATCCGCGTAGCGACAAAATATCCGAAGATCGCCAAAGATTATTTCTATAACAAAAAACATCAGACTGTAGAGATCATCAAGATGAACGGCTCGATCGAGCTGGCGCCTATCGTTGGTCTCTCCGAAGTGATCGTGGATATTGTGGAGACCGGCTCCACTCTGAAAGAAAACGGACTTGTAGTACTTGAGGAAGTCTGCCCGCTGTCTGCCCGTATGATCGTGAATCCGGTGAGTATGCGGATGGAAAACGACAGAGTTAAAAAACTGATTACAGACCTGCGGACATTTCTCAGGGAACAATAGGAGGAAGAAATGAGAATTGAGAAACTGGATCAGAATACGAAAACGGATCTGCTGGAAAAGCTGTTGAAACGCAGTCCAAACAGCTACGGAAAATATGAAGAAAGCGTACGGGAAATCCTGGATGCCGTAAAAGAAAAAAGGGATCAGGCCCTCTTTGAATACACTGAGAAATTTGACGGAGCCCATATCAGTGCGGACAATATCCTGGTCACTGAAGATGAGATCAAAGAGGCATATGACGAGGTAGACCCTGGACTTGTCGATATCATAAGAAAAGCGCTTGACAATATTCGGACCTATCACGAAAAGCAGCGGCAGTACAGCTGGTTCGACAGTAAACCGGACGGAACGATACTCGGGCAGAAGGTAACGGCTCTGCATCGGGTCGGCGTCTATGTTCCGGGAGGCAAAGCCGCCTATCCTTCCTCTGTGCTCATGAACATCATACCAGCCAAAGTAGCAGGCGTGGATGAAATCATCATGACCACTCCGCCCGGCAGAGACGGCCGCGTTACAGCCACCACTCTTGTTGCTGCACACGAAGCGGGGGCTGACCGCATCTACAAAGCGGGGGGAGCTCAGGCTATCGCAGCGCTTGCCTATGGAACAGAGAGTATTCCAAAAGTGGACAAGATCGTAGGTCCGGGCAACATCTATGTGGCTCTGGCTAAAAAATCAGTCTACGGACATGTGAGCATCGATTCCGTAGCAGGCCCAAGCGAAATCCTTGTTCTTGCGGATGAGACCGCGAATCCAAGATATGTGGCTGCCGATCTGCTCTCTCAGGCGGAACATGATGAGATGGCAAGCGCGATTCTGGTCACAACAAGCGAAAAACTTGCAAAGGAAGTATCCGACTGGACGGACCGGTTCATCAGTGAACTCTCACGGGGCGAGATCATCCGGAAATCGCTGGACAACTACGGGCATATTCTTGTCGCCGAAAATCTTACTGATGCCATTGATGCGGCAAATGAGATTGCGTCAGAACATCTGGAGATTGTAACCGCCAATCCGTTTGAAATCATGACAAAAATCCGAAATGCCGGGGCTATTTTCATCGGCGAATATTCCAGTGAGCCTCTGGGAGATTATTTCGCAGGGCCAAACCATGTCCTTCCCACAAACGGAACCGCAAAATTTTTCTCGCCTCTCTCGGTAGACGATTTCATCAAGAAATCAAGCATTATTTCCTACTCGAAAGATGCTCTGGAAAAGATACACTCAGACATAGAAAAATTTGCCGAGGCCGAACATCTGACAGCTCACGCCAACTCTATCAAAGTACGCTTTGACGGTAAAGACTGAGGAGGAGTGCACAATGGAAAAACGAATCGGAACCTGTACAAGAAAAACAAAAGAGACCGATATCGCCCTTACCATCAATCTTGACGGCCAGGGAGATAATCAGATTGATACCGGAATCCCGTTCTTTGATCACATGCTGGACGGATTCGCAAGACACGGGCTGTTCGACCTGAGTGTAAAAGTGTCTGGAGATCTGGAAGTGGACAGCCACCATACAGTGGAAGATACCGGGATCGTGCTCGGGCAGGCGCTGCAAAACGCCCTTGGCACCAAAGCGGGAATAAAGCGATACGGATATTTTATCCTGCCGATGGATGAGACGCTGGCGCTCTCTGCAATCGATTTGTCAGGACGCCCGTATCTGAAATACGATGCTGATTTTACCATACCTCAGCTCGGAACCCTTGATACGGAAATGATACGGGAATTTTTCTATGCGGTATCCTACAGCGGAGCTATGAATCTTCATCTGAAAATTCTGGAGCCGGGCAATAATCACCATATGGCGGAGGCTCTGTTTAAAGCCTTCGGCAAGGCTCTTGACATGGCTGTGTCTGCAGAGCCGAGGATAAAGGACGTATGGTCTACAAAAGGTACACTGTAAAAGCAGTAAGCAGTGTCCTGGGCATATGCTCCACCAAAACAGACTAAAGGAGAATTGATATACATGAGCTATAAAAGACTGACCCCATGCATATTCATCGACGGGGGAAAAGCAGTGAAATGGTTCGATGACAGAACCGTCTTATCCGACGATGTAGTCGCCCTTGCAAAACAATATTGTGACAGAGGCGCGGACGAACTGATCGTCTTCGACCTGTCCACATCCGATGAAGAGCATGACGAAGCGATCGATCTGATCAAAAAAATAAACCGGGTGATCAGTATCCCCATGATTTCCGGCGGCAACATACGCCGGACAGAAGACGTAAAGAAGATCCTTTATGCAGGTGCAAAAAGAGCGATCCTGAACTTTTCCAAACAGCTTTCCATCGATCTTATCGAAGAAGTGTCCAAACGCTTCGGTAAAGAAAGGATTGCAGTATCCCTCAATGATTTTGACGCGCTGTTTAAGCAGCAGCATCTGATCGAGGAATACAGCACAGAGATCGTCTTCATGCATCGACTGGACCTGAACTCAGTTATGAACATTACCGAGCTTCCCTGTGTCGTACTTACTGATACAATGGAGCAGAGCGAGATCCTGCGCATTTTGAAATGCGACGGAATCAAAGGTGTCTCCGGTATGTTTGTCAGCAGCCTGAACATGGATTTCAACGAATTCAAAGATATCTGTGCAGATGCCGGTATCAAAATGACTTCATTTGAAAGCATCCTGGATTTCTCGGAATTCAAATTAAATTCTGACGGGTTGATTCCCGTTATCGTGCAGGATTACAAGACAAACGAAGTTCTCATGATGGCCTATATGAACGAAGAGGCATTCGACAATACGGTCAAAACCGGGCGCATGACCTATTACAGCAGGAGCAGACAATGCCAATGGGTAAAAGGAGAGACATCCGGTCACTACCAGTACGTAAAATCACTCTCCATCGACTGCGATAAAGACACACTGCTGGCGAAAGTAGAACAGATCGGCGCTGCATGCCATACAGGCAATCGTTCCTGCTTCTATACGACAATCGTGGGCGCTGACTATGATGCGAAAAATCCGCTTCAGGTATTTGAGTCCGTCTACAATACGATCGTAGACCGCAGGGAACATCCGAAGGAAGGATCATACACAAATTATCTGTTCGACAAAGGTATCGATAAGATATTAAAGAAAGTAGGAGAGGAAGCGACCGAAATCGTAATCGCTGCCAAGAATCCGAATCCGGAGGAAATCAAATACGAGATTTCCGACTTCCTGTACCACGCGATGGTGCTCATGGTAGAACGGGGCGTCACATGGGAAGATATCACTAATGAACTTGCAGACCGTTAAACTTGTACGGTTCTAATGAAAGATACAGGGGCATAAGATATGTTAACCATATTTTATACCCCTGAGGTTTTATATGAATGATTCGGAAATGCGCCGCAGAGAATTGCTGAGACAGACGCGCAGACTATATAACGACAAGAGAGAGATTCCCGCCGTGCATCCCAGATACGGAAGAATCTATCACAATCTGTATGAGAATAATACAGAAGAGCAGGAACCGTCGGGAGGGACTTTTTACATACGTCTGGTGATCGGGATCCTCTGCTTTGTCTGCTTCGTGTATATGGATCAAAGCAAGGCTGAGATTGCACAGGTGAACAGCACTGCAATTGTAGATCAGATTGAGAAAGACGTGGATACTGAGGCTATCGTGGAGGCGTGGAAAGCATTGTAATTACCTTTATAAAAATTCTTCCTGCTTGATATAAGAAAGTGATAGAAAGCAGCAGAAAAATCCTGTAAAATAAAAACAGAGCATCAGACCGCCGGACTTCTGCGAAGCTCGGCGGTCCTTTTATATCGTTCCCTGAAAATGAACAAAATAGAGCGAGGTGCGGATAATCGAATATGTCCAAAATTAAAACTGATGACTGGAGACTCAGAGGTCAAAATGAATATATGGCAAATATGAAATTCCGTTACGCGAAATTTGTTCCCGACCATTATGGAAGCTTACACACTCATTGCGAGTTTTGCTGGCATAAGTTTATGGAAAAATCTGAAGGAATAGAGGACTGTTCAAGTTATGGATATTGTTCTTCAGATGGAAAATATTGGGTGTGTGAGGAGTGCTTTCATGATTTTAAAGAATTCTTCAACTGGGGATTAATCGTTTAATAATTAGGTTCTGAATAAAAGCAGAAAGAGAGATATATATGCAAACATTCTATAAAGTAACTATATTATGGATACTAAACTTATATGTAAAAACATGGAGGTGAATGAAGTGGATTTAAACACTGTAACTAAAAAATACCGGAATCCAAAGATGAAGAATACAGTAAAATATATATCTATGCAAGAAGTACCACAAGATATCTATATTTTTGACAAAAATATGACATGGACATTAATAAAAACACATGAGGATATTAATGGACACTGTTATTGCCTAAAAAGCGGAACGATTTAAAGTGGTAAACTTTTATTTGTTGTAAATATAGGAGGCAAATAAATGAAAGGTATTATCCTTGATAAAGGAGAGAAGGGCTTTTCCTTATTTGGCAGAGTATTTGATAATATCAATGTATTATCCGAAAAATACAACTGGCTGATATCCTATCCTGTATGTTGTCCTTCGGATAAAGAACTTTTTGAAACATTTACAGAAAATTATGTCTGGCTGTCAGGCAAAAAGCTGAAAGAAATACTTCATACAGAAGATTTTCTATGGATATGGGGCGTATTATCTGGATTTCCTGAAAATATCACATTAGAAGATATTTTGAAATATCCTCTCCCTTATGCTGACGGATATACCGGCTTTTGGGAAAATCCGATAACTTTACAGCATCCTCTCTCTGAAATCGAGCTGGTTGCATGGGATAGCACTTGTACATTATTTATTTCAAAAAATGATTCTATTATTGAGGATATAGGGAAAATATACCATCAGGCTGAAGATCTGGAAAAATATAATGCTTTATAATCATTTGTTATAGCTCAAAATTTTCCGTGAATTGAAAATTGCGGAGGCAAAGAAATGAAAAATGGTGTGAAATATATATCTATGCAAGAAGTACCTCAACTGAAAAATAAATATCAACAGGATCAGGCCGTCTTTATAGTTGAGATTAACGGCAGCCAGTGCAGTAAATTGGCAGACTACTTAAAAATAATGTCCGATAGTTTCGATTTTCCCATCGAAGCTAAAAGCATGGATGGTTATAATGATTGGATGCGGGATTTGACATGGATTGAAGAAAAGAAAATAGTTGTTTTAATAAGCAACTATACCGACTTTTTGAAAGATGATCCTTCGTCCAAAGAAAATATACCTTATAATTTTGAGCATACGATATTACCTTGGTGGGATGGGGGATATGCTGGATGTCTAGTAAACGGAGATGAATTAAAGAAGGACATGATGATTTATTTCGCTGTATAAACAAGGATTATAATACAATTCAACTTTTGTTTGTCATAAGCGGCTGATTCGTGTATACTTACACAGGATACTTCCGTAAAAAGCAGAAGAGAACAGGAGGAGCAATGCGTAAATTAGCCTTAAGTGATGAAATATTATTAAGCATAGAAAAACCTGCCCGGTACATCGGCGGCGAGGTTAATTCTGTAATGAAGAACAACGATGAAGTGGATATCCGTTTCGCTATGTGTTTTCCGGACGTTTATGAGTTATAAAGCTAATTTTCAATATGAACCGGAAAATATAGCACTAAACACAATATATTGTAATTTTTCGAACTATACAATTCTATACAATATAGTCGCATTTGACGGTTTTGTCGCCTATTTGCACCTTTAATTGTCCAAAAACTTTGATATTTTCTCAAATTCATTTATAATAGGTATCTGCAAGAATCAGAATTATTTATTAAGGATTGCTATTCATGGCAATCCTTTTTTACATTGTAAATAGACGACATTCGTTTATTAGTCTATTTTGTTCATTAATTCGATTTTATTCAGATTATAAAGTATGTCCTTACTAAAAAAATATCATATTCTTTTTGAAACATAATTGTAATATGAAAGCGGTGTGATAGAACAATATTAGTTATGCGAATTACCGGCTGTCACTTACGTAATTTTGACTTCGCTCATGCACTGTCTGTTAAGCAGTGTCCTGATGCATTATGTTGTATCGTTGGGCAGTCACTCAGGCTGCATCAGCATTGGAATCCGGTGAGTGGTATTACAGGATGAGCGGATGCCTGATACTGATCAACCGTAAGAGCTTCCGGAAAAGCTCGATAAACCGGAAATGGGCCGTGGCGGAAAATGTAGACGCATAGCAATGCAGATACAGGCATGTATCGAATATCAGGGTTCGGTCTTAGATGATACCGTATAAATCAAGGCGAGGAGTTATGTCCCTGGCTCTCTGTGAGGTGCAAATCCTCACCGGCCCACTCCGGATGAGTGCAACCTCCGGAAATTTACTTTTCCCCTCAAAAGTCCCGGCGTAGGTTTCAAGGGGTGAAACGCTCATCCGCGGGGAAGCCCGGTAAATATCCAAAAAGGACGGGGACAGAAATGGCAGGTTCGATTCCTGCACGCCGGAATTACTAAAAGCAGGGCTTGCCCCTGTTGTTTTTTATTTTTAACCATATTGTATGTGGTTATGGATATGAAAAAGGGAACTGAGTTCCCTTTTTATGATCTCTATTCGAAAGAAGCTCGGACAGACGAACCGTTTATTCCTGCAAAAACACCAACATTTTACTTTGAGATAGAATCAATTTTAAAGGGACTTACGAAAGTATAAGGAGGGATTGAGATGAAAACGGAACAGGCAATTGCAATATTATCCGATGAATTAAAAGTAATCCAGTCAGTGACCGCTTATTGCAGAGATTTTGAGAAAGAGGAAACAAAGTCTCTGGTGTATCGGATTAATAGAGGAAAAGCCATCGAACAGGCAATCACAGCACTTAAAGAAGTCCGTGAGTACCGTGAAATCGGAACGGTAGAGCAGGTTAGAAATCAGAAAAAAACTTGTCCGTCGCATATCAGGTCATCAGCGACTATGAAAAGTTTGGGACGATAGAAGAGATTAAGGATGTAATGAGAACCATCAGTGAAGCATCCGGTGAAACCGATGACGAAGGAATCAATATCGGATTTATAAAAGATCTTATTGATCTCGGCAAATACCGGGCAATCGGAACGCTAGACGAATGTCGGGAAGCCAAGGAGACGATGACACCCAAAGCCCCGGCATTTGAAGGAGATGGTTACGACTACCACGGAAATATGGTCTATGATACATGGATTTGCCCAAATTGTGGTGCAAAATATGAAGTGGATTTTGACGAGTATGATCATTGTCCGAAGTGCGGGCAGGCTGTTCTGAATAAATGCTCTTATACCGCAATAGAGAATGAAACAGAGATAGAAAGAGTCAAACGCCGTTTAAGCGAAGCAGAGTACAAAAGAGATTTTTGTATAAACCAGCTTATATAAGCGGTCAAAGAAGTAGACAAATATAAAGAAATATTAAAAAATCTGGAGAATGATGAATGAGCAAAGCAGAAATTGAAATCCCAGACGATGGATGGTTTCACAGAGAGTGCAAGATAAGACCTCAGGACAAGCAGTTGTGTGTGATCATACCAAAAGACGATATGATCCCTCGGATTTACCATTACAGAGATGGATACTTTTATGAAGTTCTCGATCCGATGGATGAGGCTCTTTTTATAAATTAAAAAACATTCTGATCGACAAACCATTGTGAAAGTAGCTGATGTACGGTGATTACCTCTCCCAGGGTCTAAAGTGCGTTCGTACTCACTTAATCAGATTATATACCATTTTCATCAACTCCTCTTTTACTCAGAAGTGAATTTGTTTTTCCTATAGGTTCCGCATTCATCTTAACAATGAATCTAAATATAGGAGGAACACACTATGAAGATGATGATTACTGATGACAATGGGAGCCAGATCCAGAGCTATGATCTGCCAGAGAACCTATCCATGGCAGGACTCGAAAAGTGCGTTGATATCCTGCGTACTGGCGCCGATGAGTACGCTATTCTCAACCGGCACGATTACATTGCAGCCAAGTTCTGGACGGAGGAAGATGTCAAGAACTGCTTAGTCGATCGCGGTTATCTCCCTACCGATGAAAATGTTGCGCTGGTGGCAAACAATCTGAAAAGTCTCGGCGATTGCACCGATAATGAGTGGGAAGTCATATATGGTGCCATCCGGGAAAATGCTTCGGAACTGGAGCGGGCTTATCCGCCTCTTGAAAGTATGGAGGAGCTTCTGCAGGCCACTGTTGAGTTTGAAGAGAACAACTGCATCACAGAAGAAATTGCTTTGACAGAACTGAAAGAAATGGGCTTCAATGAATATCAACTTCGGTATTTTGGTTTTCGGAAACTTGAAGGGCCTACGCCTCTTTGCTTTGCTGCCACGTATAAAGGCTCAGAGCAGCCTGACAGGGTAGCTTTTGATCTGTTGATACAAATTGTTCAATGGTTCCAACGGGATTGTGTAGACCGGCATGAGTTGGAGGAAATCGGATTCCCTATGGAACTGCTCGAGGCTGCCATGTGAAGATAAGACTTCGGATGGTTTAGTGAATGAGCTGAATAGGCGAGAAGAGAGTCGGTTTAGAGCCGGCTCTCTTCTTTATCCGGTTCGCATTTATCTCTATCATTTTTACCACGGTATATAAATATTCTCCCATATTATTAATGCCTGAGAATGTACGTGATATAACACTGCAATATCTCAGAGTATTTCCCGGGAGAGGGAGCGTCAGGAGGAAGTCCAATGACTGATTTAACAACACTTTTACCACTTATTCTTATCGTGCTTCTGATCATTGTGATGGTTGCACTACTTGCAAAAAACTCATATGTGAAAGCACCATCGGATCGAGCAGCTATTATTTCAGGTGTAACGAAGAAACCACGGGTCCTGTTAGGCAAAGCCGGGTTTAAGATCCCATTCTTTGAAAGGGTGGACTGGTTAAAGGTTGGACAGATTGATGTAGATATCACGACAGAGAACTATATTCCGACCAATGACTTTATCAACATTAAAGTCGATGCGATTGCTCAAGTTGCCGTGAATTGCGATGCCAGAACAGAAAAATTAACTCTCGATAACGGCAAAATAGAAGAAACAATAGGCATGGAATTGGCAATGCGCAACTTCCTGAATAAAAGCCAGGAAGAGATTCGGCAGACAATTGCGAAATCCTTGGAAGGAAATCTTCGTGAGATCATTGGTACGATGACCTTGAAAAACATCTGCCAGAATAAGGCGCAGTTCAGTGCAGAAGTAAAATCGAATGCGGAACAGGATATGGCAAGGCTTGGGATCACGATCTTATCCTTCAATGTGCAGAACATTAACGACAAAGATGGTCTTATTGACAATCTTGGTATGGATAATCGTTCCCAAATCCAGAAAGATGCGTCTATCGCCAAGGCGAACGCAGACCGGGATGTTGCTGTAGCAAAGGCGGAAGCCGACAATGCAGCGAACGAGGCGAAAGTCCTGGCAGAAATGGAAATCGCAAAAAGAGATAATGAGCTGGCCCTGAAACAGGCTGAACTCAAGATCACAGAGGATACGAAAAAAGCAGAAGCGGATGCTGCATATGAGATCCAGAAACAGACGTCAAGGAAAACCCTCGAAGTAAAAGGCCAGGAAGCTGATATCGCGAAACGTGAAAAAGAGATCGAACTGCAGGCGAAAGAAGCGGAAGTCGCTGAAAAGAAACTGATCGCAGAAATCCAGAAACCTGCTGAAGCGGACAAATTTGCTGCTATGCAGGCAGCAGATGCAGAACTTTACAAGCGCCAGAAAGATGCCGAGGCCCGGTTGTATGAAGAACAAAAAGAGGCAGAAGCGATCCGTGCAAAAGGAGAAGCTGAGGCGGAAGCGATCCGAATGAAAGGAGACGCTGAAGCTGAGGCAATGGATAAAAAGGCGGATGCAATGCAGAAGTACGGGCAGGCGGCAATCCTGGAAATGATCGTGGGCGTCCTTCCCGATATGGCAAAAGCTGTTGCAGAACCGTTAGCCGCAATTGACGAACTGAAGATCATCGGCAGCAACGGGGATGGCGTGACTGAAGTGGCCGGGAATGTTCCCTTGCTGCTCTCAAAGGTAATGGAATCGGTGAAAGAGGCAACCGGCATCGATATGAAAGAGATCGTAAAAGCCGATACATATGATGCAAAGGTAAACCGCAATGTAACGATCCAGGGTGCGGTTCCGGTAGAAAATGAAACAGCATCAACAAATGAGGATGCTCAATATTAATTCAATGAAGCCGCTTATATATGAAACACCCTGTGGCGTTTACATAAAGTTTGAGAATATGATATCAGGTCAGCTGTGGACAGCCGGCCTGATATCATTATTTATTTAGCTGTTTCGTCAGATTCATCCATATACACTAAAAAATAATAATCTGTAAAAAATATCATAAATCCGAATAATTTTTCCTTGTTTTTATTCGATAGAAATGATATTTTTTTAACATTCGTCATTATAGAAAGGCATGATGAGAAAGGAGGATACGTTTCGCAGCAAACCTAAAGAACTAGATATTAAACAGTTCTGTTTGTGTGGTGAATGCCAAAGTAGGCCACACAATGGCAGGCTGACCAAAAACAGAAAATTAACTTTAGCGATTATCGTAGATTCATGTTTGAGCATCGTACAAGCAGAATTGTGATTAATAAATAGTATGAAGATCTTGTTTGTTGGATCGGAAAATCCAATCCAGTAATAAATTGCATGTGATTTATAGGGAATTACTCCAACTTACAATGCGCTAGAGTATTTTTAAATTTGATTGCGGTACTATTTGGCGATGTTGAAACAGGATAGACAAATTATGCATTAATAAATAATATAATGAGTCGATATAATGTCGTATTATAGGAATATTATGAAAAAGAGGTGGTGGTAGTGTTGTCAAAAGGAAGAATATGTAATGCGTGTAAACAAGAAATACCAAGAGAAATGTTGGATAGAAATCTTTCAATTTGTCCTCAGTGTGGATGTTATCTGAGAATGCATGCGATGAAGCGCATTTTATCGTTGTCGGATAAAAAAACATTTCGTGAATGGGATGCTAATATGAAGTTTAGTAATCCATTAAATGATAATGAGTATGCACAGAAATCAGTAGAAGCTTCTTTAAAACATAAATTAAATGACGCAATAATTACGGGTGAAATGGATATTGATGGTTTACACGTTGCAATTGGTTGCATGGATACTAGATATATGATGGCAAGTATGGGTTATGTAGTAGGTGAGAAAATCACTCGATTGTTTGAAAAAGCTACAAAAAAGAAGTTGCCAGTAATAATGTTTTGTTGTTCTGGTGGTGCACGAATGCAAGAAGGAATTATTTCGCTAATGCAAATGGAAAAAACAGCAGCTGCTGTGAGGCGACATAGTGATACAGGATGTTTGTACGTTTCAGTGTTAACAAATCCGACAATGGGAGGAGTAACCGCGAGTTTTGCAATGTTGGCTGATGTTATTCTGGCGGAACGAGAGGCTGTAATTGGTTTTGCAGGAGCTAGAGTTATTGAACAGAATACAGGACAAAAGCTTCCAGAGGGATTTCAAACGTCAGAATTTCAAAAAACACACGGATTTGTTGATGCCGTTGTAGGAAGAGAAACTTTAAAAGAAGATTTATTACATATATTAAAACTTCATACTGTAACCCAAAAAGAAATAAAGAATCTTCCAAGAACTAAAATAAAATCGATATATGTTGAAAAGAGAATAGAACAGAAGACAGCATGGGATAAAGTTCTTCTTGCTCGTTCAAAGGAGAGGCCTACTAGTATGGACTATATTAGTTGGTTGTTTGGTGGTTTTTATGAACTGTGTGGTGATCGTATTTCTGGTGATGACCATGCAATTGTTGGTGGGATCGCAACCTTTAAAGGATGTCCGGTAACTGTTATTGGACATCAAAAAGGAAAAAAATCAATGGAAGATGCAATTTATCGAAATTGGGGAATGCCTGCTCCGCAAGGATATAGAAAAGTATTACGTCTTGTAAAGCAGGCGGAGAAATTTCGTAGACCAGTTGTTTTTTTTGTGGATACCATTGGAGCAGCTTGTGGGATAGAAGCAGAAGAGGGTGGACAAGGCATTGCAATAGCCAATAAGCCAGTGAATATCAGTAGTATGGCAGGATTTTATTTGCCAGGGGTGATGCCTGCGTTAAATAATAACAGTACGTCGGCTATGGGACTGCCTGATTTTAAAAATCTCTTTTTTGATGAGAAAACAAATAAGGTGAAGGTGATACCGAGGATTTCACTGGGGAATATTGTAATCAGTCGAAAAGCCTGGTTCATAAAAGTGAACCAGATTCCAAAACAAGAGGAAGGGTTTGTTGCGTTGTATGAGTGGCTTACACAGATGGGGATCGATACGCAAGTCTTTGTGAAGGCGGTTTATTTTGAAAAGACAGGTGATGCTCTGATCAAACCTCAGTATATCAGTTTTATGAATCCCCTTTTCATCGATGTATTTTATAAGATGATAGAAGGATATCAGAATCTAATCTTCGAAGAAGTATATCCAAAACCAGAGCAGGGCATGGATTATACAAGTGAATATATTTATGAAGTGAGTAAATGAGATGAAAAGTCCAGCTAAGAAATGTCAAGAGGTGATATGAAAAAAAGTTATAATTTTTACAGTAGTGAAAAAGGGTAACCTTAACAGACCATTCCGCTATATTGGATTGGCTGCGAACTAAATATTGAGAGTGCC
>DWYB01000068.1 GCA_019118885.1 Candidatus Mediterraneibacter surreyensis
GAGAGAGAGGAAGAGAAAAAGAAATTTTTGTATGTAACGGATCTGAGTATTACGGGGAGAAATGTAAAAGAAACAGTGGAACGTGGAAGATGGAGATGGAAGATAGAAAACGAAGGGTTCAATACACAGAAAAAGCAGGGGTATTATCTGGAACACCGGTTCAGCCATGATTACCAGGGGATGAAGAACCATTATTATGTGATACAGATTGGACACATGATCGCGCAGATCATAGAAGCATGTGAGAGGTTGTGGAAGAAAGTAAAACAGAGCAGGACGCAAAAGCACCGGCTCCTGCTCAATGCATGGAAAAACCGACGGATAAAAGAAAACGAATCAGAATTGGAGAAAAAAATACAAGTGAGATTTGCGTGCAGCTAAAGAAAGGAAGTGATGAGGGGAGATAAGGGGAAAAGAAGGGTGCATAAAGGGAAAAGAGGGGAAGTTCCGGCTTTTTGAGAACGAACAGTCAGATGTAACGAGTAGAAAAGCCTAAAAGACGCGCTTTATATAAACGGAATATATTTTGCTCGTCAGAGCTGTATTGAATGAATAAAAAGTTGGAAGATATATTTCTTTCTGGTATAATAAATTTATATGGAGGCAAGAATGATTATGAGTGTTCAATCCGATGTAGAAATACTATCCGTTCAGGCTCTTGAACGTTATGCCAGTCAGCATAATCTATCCACTGCAGAAGCTGCCCAGCTTTTCTATAAGCACCAAGTATTTGAAAAAATTCTGGTACAGCATGAGTATCTGCATCAACTTGATTTAGAAGAAACTCTGAATTATGTGGAGGAAATTATCGCTGAAAATGCCCCGGAGCTTGTGCTTTACCACGGCTCTAATATCGCATTTGATGAGATTGACCTTGCAAAATCCCGTAACCGCCGTGACTTTGGCCGGGGATTTTACTGCACAGTCTTAGAAAACCAGGCAGAAGAATGGGCCAGACGCCTTTATCTTCGTTCTCATAAAGGCGGCCAATATGTTTATCGTTATCTATTTCGGCAGACAGATGATTTAAAAATCAAGCACTTTTCCGCTCTGGATCAGGAATGGCTGGAATTTATCAAAGAGAACCGTACAAAAGGCGGTATCCAGCATTCCTATGATGTAGTAGTTGGACCTGTTGCAGATGACAATACAATGGAAACAGTGCAGTTATACCTATCAGGTATTTTAAAAGCAGAGGAAGCGGTGGAAAGACTTCGCTATAGCAAGGTCAACAACCAAGTTTCTTTCCATACCCCCCTTGCCCTGAAACACCTGACGCGGGAATCTCGAAGGGAGGTTATATAGTAATGGATGGCATCTATTTTTTTAACGGGAAAGATATTACTATGAATATGTGCATCCAAATCCGGGATGTGATCGACATCATCCAGAAAAAGAGCCACCTTTCTTTTCCGGATGCAACGCTTGCTTTCTATCAATCCCAGACCTATAAAGCGCTACAAAATACAGACAACACATTATGGGCAGAGTCTGCCGAATATATTGCAGACCGTTATTATGAAGAGCAGGAAGCAAAAGAATTACAAAATACAATTTGATACTAATGACAATCGAGCCGCCCAATATTGGACGGCTCTTTTCTATTTTGCGGGTTATAATCCGGAAAATGATAAATTCCTATTTGCCATTTTTTCTCTAAAACATTCTTATAGTGCATCCTTCATTTCAAATTATTGTAAAAATAGAACGCTCTCTCCTCTACTTGGAACTAAATAGTCTATCTCGTTTGTTATGTCCGTAAAATTATTCTCTTTATCTATAACAACGATCCAATAATTCCCGTCATAATCAAGTTCGACTTCTTCATTTTGTTCTGAAAACTCAATAGTTTTATATAATTCACCATTATAATATATAGCTGTCTTTACAGGAGTTTCCGCGGTTCGAAGCAACAATGAACTATTAAGATCTAAAATTGCGCCGGCTGGGAATGTTTCTCCTAATGAATATGTGCGATATACTCCATCATCAATTATAGCGTTCTCTTCTTTATTGTTAGATTCTGTTTTCTGTTCAATTTGCTGTGCAGCATTACTCATCTGTATATGTGAATTTTCATTATCAATACCACTTTTACATCCACAAAGTAAGAGCATCGCAGTTGTAACAATAGACGCTATTAATTTTATCCGCATATTCACAACCTCCTATAGTCTAAAAGATTTGAACTACGTCAACCCCTCTCAATAATAAAACTATTTTTATTGGAATATTTTTCCTGATTATGCATTACAGGAGACATATATCTCATATTTGTTCCTTGAGCTATACGATACAAACTATTTTGAGAAAGATTTAATTCTTGCGACTCAAAATCATATCAGCCCAACATTACAAAACATAAGGAATACTTTGGTCAAAATTTGCAGAAGAGCAGGAATTCAGGAATATTCCCTCCATGCTCTCAGACATACCTTTGCAACTAATATTGTCCGAAAAACAACTAATATGGGTGAGCTGAAAGATGCAGCGGAATTATTAGGTGACAGCTATGATGTAGTCATAAAGACTTATCTTCATACTGACTCACAAAAGAAAGTGGATCTGGTGGATGCAATCGCATAAATCCGTCCACCTTATCGTCCACCTTATGAACCGATTTTATTCGATTTTATGCGGTTTCTGGCGGTCTTAAGTTTAAAATTTTTTGTTGGAATGAGTTTAGAAAAGGTGATACAAGAAAAATATTTTTGTTGGTCCAAAAAAATCTGCCACCTTATTTTTTTACAAGTCTCGAAAAATAAAAAGAACCCGAAAAACGTTGATTTTCCGGGCTTTTTGAGAGGCGCAGACCGGATTTGAACCGGTGAATCAGGGTGTTGCAGACCCACGCCTTACCACTTGGCTACTGCGCCTGAGTATGAGCACTTAGCGACCATATTTTGTCGCTTTCTTTGCTCTGGATTATTTATTATATTCCTGCACTTTGCAGATTATACCAAAATTCCTCGTATCCGTCAAGAGCTGTGATCCTTGACATTCCAAAAATCCTCCATAAAAGCCGCCGCACTATTCAGTGTGGCAGCTTTCTCATGCACTTGTTCTACAACCTTTTCTTCACAGGTACTCTGCTACGGTCTCTCCTCACTCCAGCTTAATACCTCCCCGGTATTTGCATCGATCTCAAATTCATACTCCATCTGCTGGTAGATGATATTTCCTTCATATATCAGTCTTCCATCGTCGCGTTCCAGCTCAATCCTGATATCATTCTCTGCAGCTCCAGGCACCTTAGCAAGCGCTGTCGCAGTTGCTTCTTCCATGCTCACGGCCGCTCCGGAATTATTTGTATTCTGTCTGCCGCTCTTATTCTGCTCTACATCGGAACCCAGGATCTGTCCGTCGGATGCCAGGATCTCATAATCGTATTCTGTCTGCCCCACATCAAACCTCACATCATATGTCAGCCTGCCGTCATCTCTGTCCTGTGAAACCTGAAGTCTTGAGATATCTGATTCGCTGACGCCGGCTGCATTCAGCGCCGCCTGCAAAGCCGCGTCCTCTCCGATATCCTGATTGCCCGTATTGTTCTGTGCAGCATTATTCTGTACTGTATTGCCCTCTGCGTTCTGATTATTATTCTGTACCTTGCTCTGTGTGCCGTTTTCCTGTCCGTTCTGAGCGGACTGATTCCCTGCCGGAGTCATCTGGGATCCTGCACTGCTGCATCCTGTGAATACTCCGACTGTCATTACTGCGATAATTGCTGCTATTGTTAATCTTTTCATTTTTCTTTCCCCTTTCCTATAGTGCATTTATTTTTTACTTTATTTGTTTTGTTGATACCACTATAAAAGAGAAAGATTAAAGAAACATTAAAGCTACTCATTTTTTTTATGATAGTTCCGAATCCCTGTCACCTTTGTTCTCGCCGGCCGGAAAACAGAACGTAAATACGCTTCCCTTTCCCACTTCGCTTTCCACTGAAACCCGGCCTCCATGTGCCTCCGCAATCCATCTCACCATAGACAGCCCGAGTCCCGAATGACTGCTGTCTGTCCTGGATGAGTCCGCCCGGTAAAACCTTTCCCATATGTGCGGGAGTACATCGGCAGAGATTCCTTCGCCGTGATCGCGTACACTTCCTACGACCTCGCCGTGCCTTTTTTCCAGCCTTACCTCTACGTTTCCATTTTCTGCGCTGTATCTCACGGCGTTGGACAACAGATTCACCAGCATCCTTATATAGAATGTCTCATCCACATTTGCCCATATGCCGGGAGCGATTTTCGTGACTATATGAATTCCCTGATCCTCATTGTCTGCAAGCATCTGCTGTTCTTCGGCAATCATCTCCGTAAGTTCACTTAAATCAATCCATTCCCTGTTCAACGGCTGCCTGCCCTGATCTGCCCGGGAGAGGAAAAGGAGCTGGGAGATCATATCAGCCATTCCCTTTGCTTTCCTGCGAATCAGGCTGATCTGTGCCTTCTGTTCTTCCGTCAGTTTCTCATCATCCAGCATCGCATCGCACTGTGCCAGGATCACGCTCACAGGAGTCCGCAGTTCATGAGAGGCATCTGAAGTAAACTGCTGTTCTCTGCGGAATACATCCTCCAGTTCCGACAGCATATCATCAAACGTACCTGCCAGGACATAGATCTCATCCCTTTCTTTTCCTCCGTTATCCGCTATGCCGATTCTGCGGGAAAGATCCGCATCTGACCGGATTTTACGCACTGTATCCGTAATCCGCCGTACCGGAGCCAGAGTCCTCCTGGTGAACCTGTATCCGATAACAGCTGTTAACAGCACCATTAACGGAAGTATGATAAGGGCGAACCGCACTGTGACCGTAAAACTCTCCTCTGCATCCGTAACTGATGTGATCCCCCGGACATACACCGTCCGATCTCCGGACAGACGATAAGACATATCATATACATACCACTCCCTGTTTCCATCGCGAATCGTCCTCATTTCCCCGTCAGACAGCTCCGGCTGTTGGGGAAATCCATAGGGAATTCTGCCGTACATGAAATACATATTGCTGTCATACAAAGACAGATATATATCCTTCTCCACGGAGTAAAAATCTGAATCAATCCTGATCTTCCCATTTCTAAGGGCTATGTTCTCCACACTCTCCTGTACACGGTTTTCCAGTCTTGACTGCGCAGAAGCAAGGACTTCTCTGCTGCTGAGCGAAAACAGAATCGCCAGCGCCGCACATGTGAGAAGCGCCATAAAAAACGTGTATAATAATGTAAGTTTTAATTTCAGCGATAATTTTCTCATGCTTCTAACCCTGCAATCTGCCTTTTATTTTTCGGCCTTTAATACATATCCCGCTCCGCGCACTGTATGTATCAGCTTCTGTTCATGCCCCTCATCGATCTTCTTGCGAAGGTATCGGATATAGACGTCGATCACATTGGATCCTCCTGCATAGTCAAAATTCCACAGATGCTGCTCCAATCTGTCTCTTGAAAGTACAATTCCCTCATTCTGAATCATATAGCGAAGCAGAGCAAACTCCTTGCCGGAGAGCCTGATCTCCTGATCTCCCCGCTTTACCTGCTGTGTATCCATATGCACCTCGAGATCCGCCACTTTATAGCATGTCTTAGGCGCTTCCGCAGGCTTACGCAGAAGCACACGTATCCTTGCCAGCAGTTCCTCAAAAGCGAAAGGCTTCACAAGATAATCATTCGCTCCTGCATCCAGCCCGGATACTCTGTCTTCAATACTGTCTTTTGCCGTCAACAGGATTACCGGGGTACTGTTATTTGAGCGTCTGATCTTCCTCAAAACACTAAGACCGTCCAGTACCGGCATCATGATATCGAGCACCACTGCATCATAATCCGCACTCTCCAGATACTCCAGGGCTTCCTGTCCGTCGAAACAGGAATCTACACTATAATGCTCCGCTTTCAGACGACTTGTTATGAGGCGGTTGAGATCTTTTTCATCTTCCGCTATCAATATTCTCATACGACCATCTCCTTTATGATTCCCAGTATACGCAAACCGCCGGGGATTGTAAAGCTGTCACTTGACAATGCCCGGCACAGATTATATTCTGAAAATATCAGAAACAGACATTGCCGAACATAGACATGTCAGCGAAAAAAATATAAAGGCGGTGAAATAAAATGGAAATCAAAATCGGAATCATAGGAACAAACTTTATCAGCGACAACTTCTGCGATGCCGCGGAAAAAGTGCCGGGCGCCGTGCTCCAGGCCGTATATTCAAGAAAGGAAGAAACAGGATCTGTATTTGCAAAGCGCCACTCCATACCCGAAGTATTTACGGATTATGAGAAGTTTCTCTCATCGGATATTGATGCGGTCTATGTAGCTTCACCCAATTTTATCCACTGCAGCCAGACGATCACGGCACTGGAACACAAGAAGCATGTCCTGTGCGAAAAGGTTATGGCTGTCAACGAAGAAGAAGTCCGTTCCATGATCGACTGTGCCCACCGCAATCAGGTTGTACTCCTTGAGGCAATGCGCCCGGACTTCGATCCTGCATTTGAACTCATAGAACAGAACTTAAACCGCATCGGCCGGCTTCGCAGGGCAACGTTTGAATTCTGCCAGTATTCCAGCCGCTACGACAAATTCCGCGAGGGCGTTGTCATGAATGCCTTTGACCCTACACTGGGAAATGCGGCAGTCATGGATATCGGAGTATACTGCATCCACTCTCTCGTCCGCCTTTTCGGAATGCCTCAGGAGATACGCGCGTTCTCCACAAAGCTTTCCAATGCTTTCGACGGCAGCGGCATCGTGCTGATGAAATACGAAACTATGATTGCAGAAGCTGTATACTCCAAAATCTCCGTCTCTGTTAATCCCAGTGTGATCCAGGGCGAAGACGGATCCATCCTGATCGACTATATCAGCAAGCCTGAAAAAATCTGCCTTCAGCTAAGACAAGGCTCCCGCGACACACTGGATGGCGACAACCGGGAGACGCTGCCGTTTGTTCCCGCTGACAATAATATGATCTATGAAATACAGGAATTTTTAAACCTGATTCAGAGAAAGGATATCGATCATAAGTATCTGCAGTATTCTCTGGATTCGATCCGCGTCATCGACGAAGTAAGAAGGCAGACAGGGACAGATTTCTGAGCAGATGAAAGGAGCAATGAGTCAAATGGACCAGACATTTTCTAAAGAACTTGCAAAGTTTCTGGAAAGCAGTCCTTCCGCTTTCCATGCAATTGACAATATGGAGAACATTCTTATCAGAGAAAAATTTGTGAGGCTGTGTGAAAATCAGCGGTGGCAGATCAGCCCCGGCGGGAGATACTTTGTCGACAGAAACGGCTCCTCCCTGATCGCATTCACAGTACCTGAATCCGGATTCAAAGGGCTGCGGATCATGGCAAGCCACAGTGATTCTCCCGCATTCAAGATCAAGGAGAATCCCGAGCTGGAGACAGACGGGCACTATATCCGCCTTAATGTAGAGCGTTACGGCGGCATGCTCTGCGCGCCCTGGTTCGACCGTCCGCTCTCCGTGGCCGGCCGTGTAATCGTCAAAGATCCTGTTTCCGGATCTTTTCTCACAAAGCTGGTAAACATCGATCGGGATCTGGTTCTTATCCCCAATCTCGCCATCCACATGAACCGGGAAGCCAACAACGGTTACAAATACAACACTCAGAAAGATATGCTTCCCCTGTACGGCGATCTGTCGGCAAAAGATACGTTTATAAAGACTGTCGCAGATGCCGCCGGGGTACATGAATCCGATATCCTCGGTCACGATCTCTTTCTATACAACAGGGAAAAAGCAAGCATCTGGGGAGCCTCCGGCGAATTTATCTCCTGCGGGCGTCTGGATGATCTGCAGTGCGCATTCGCATCTCTGAAAGGCTTCCTTGCCGGTGAAAAACAGGAATACATGACGCTCCACTGCGTCTTTGACAATGAAGAGACCGGAAGCGGCACGAAGCAGGGCGCGGCATCCACTTTCCTGTATGATACACTGACGCGGATCCATGACTGCCTCGGACTCACCCGCGAAGATTATCTGATCCATCTTGCAGACAGCCTGATGATCTCTGCGGACAACGCTCACGCAGTCCATCCGAACCATACAGACAAGGCTGATCCGTCCAACCGTCCGTATCTAAACGGCGGCATCGTGATCAAATTTAACGCAAACCAGAAATACTGCACTGACGGAATATCCGCCGCCATGTTCCGGGATATCTGCCGGATCGTAAATGTTCCGGTTCAGACTTTTACCAACCGCTCAGATATGGCGGGCGGTTCCACACTGGGAAATATCTCCAATACACAGGTAGCGCTCAACACTGTGGATATCGGGCTGCCTCAGCTTGCCATGCACTCGCCTTACGAGACCGCAGGGGTGAAAGATACAGGGTATCTTATACGAGCGGCGGAGGAGTTTTTCCGGTAGACGCAAAATAGCAGAAAGCCCCGCCTGCATCTAATGCACTGCAGACGGGGCTTTTTGTTGATTATGTCATTGTTTATTAATATCCGCCGTTATTCTTGTCCGGAGTCTTCACCTGACCGTAGGACTGGAACCGGGTCATGACATCATCCATCTCCTGATCTGTGAGGACAACACCTCTGTTCTGACCTGCGCACTCGCACATCCACTGCATCTCCGCACAGAATTCACAGCTCACGGCAAGATTAAAGGCCTTTGTAAGGCTGACGCCGCATGTCACCAGTCCGTGGTTTGCAAGCAGGACCGCGCGGCTTTCACCGATAGCCTCCTCCACTTTCTCAGCCAGCTCATGCGTTCCGAAAGTTGCATATTCCGCGCATGGAACCTCCGCTGTGCCTGCTGATGCGATCACATAATGAACCGCTTTCAAAGGTTCACGCATACACGCCAGTGCCGTACAGTATTTTGAATGTGTATGTACCACGCCGCGCGCTTCTGGTTTGATCTTATAGATGATCGAATGAAGTTCATGTTCGCTGGACGGCTTCCTGTTTCCGTCTACGATCTCACCGTCCAGAGTCATGACTACCACATCCTCCGGAAGCGTTTCAAAATATCCGATTCCCGACGGGCTGATCGCCATATATCCCGTCTCAGGATCATAAATGCTGATATTTCCGGCAGTTCCCTTTGCCAGACCTGCTGAACTCATCTGTTTTCCATACTCTACAATCTGTTTTCTTGCTTCTTCCATTAACATAGCTTATCCCCCTAATCCTGAAAGTATCTTTTTATATCATATGGTGAATAAATTCCCTTATTAGTAACAATTCCATCGCACAGATACGGTGGTGTAATGTCGAACGCCGGATACCAGCCTTTTACACCTTCCTTGGCAGTGCGTACACCCATTGCCTCGAGCACCTGGTTTTCATCTCTGTATTCTATATTGACAGAATCAATCGTCGGGTGCTTTGCATCCGGAGCTCCTGTAACAAAATAAGGGATTCCGTAATGCTTGCAGACAATTGCGATCTGCAGTGTTCCTACTTTATTCACGATGTGACCGTCGCAGGATATTGCATCCGCCGCCGATGTAAAGACATCCACCATTCCATTCTGCATGGCAAACGCCGGCATATTATCCGTAATAACCGTCACATCAAAGCCCTGGTCATAAGCCACGCTGGCCGTCAAACGCGCGCCTTGGAAATAAGGCCTTGTCTCCGCACAGACAACTTTCATATCCTTTCCGCGCTCCTTGATTTCCTTCAACATAAGTCCTACAATTGTTTCTCCAAAGCACTGTGTCATAACGGCTCCCTTGTCCGGGAACATATCGACCAGATATTTTGCAGTCTTTCCAATCCGGATATATTTATTATTTACTTCTTCTACAGAATGTTCAAAGACTGCCTGGTCTGCCGGTTTTCCCTCCGCAATCGCTTTTCTGGCCGCATCAATGCATTTCTCTGTGATTGCTTCCATTCTCACGGTAGTTGTCGGCCGGGCATGCGATAAGGTATAGGAAGCATTTTTCAGATATTCAATCTGCTCTTCCTCCCCCATATTCCTGCACTCATATGCCGCCAGTGCCATTCCCATGCCCGCCGCAAGGTATGGTCCTGCCGACTGCGTCACCATATCTTTGATTGCCTGCGCCACTTCCTGATGTGTATGGCAGGTGACAAATTCTGTCTTCAGCGGGTAGATTCTCCTGTCCAGAATCTTTACAATACCCTTTTCGTACCATGCCACATTTTCATATTGCAGCATGAACGCAAGATCTTTATCTGCTCTCTCTAACATTTTAACTCCTCATCACCTTTTCAAAAAGTTTTATTATCTCTTCTTTTTCCGGAATTTTCGGCGCTGTAAGGATACATCCGTCTTCAAGCGAGCGCTCTGCCAGATGGGGCAGATCTTCTTCTTTCACGCCAAGATCCTCTAGCCACACCTTTGTTCCTACCCGCTCCGACAACTCATTTACAATCTGTACAGCATAGGCTGCGCATTCCTCTTCACTTTTCCCTGCACATCTTTTCGAATCGAGAAGACGGGCGACTTCAGCCAGTTCTTTCGGACAATAGGCAAGATCATATTCCATCACCACGGGGAGCAGAATTGCGTTGCACAACCCATGCGCAAGATGATAACCTGCTCCAAGCTGATGCGCCATCGCATGGACAAGTCCAAGACCAGAGCTTCCAAAACTCAACCCGGCAAGATACTGCCCCAGAGACATATTCTCACGGGCTTTTTTATTATGAGGCTCACGTACCGCCGTTTCCAGATTATCATAGATCAACTTCATAGCATCTCTGGCAAGAAGATCGGTAAGTGTGAATCTTCCGGTAGATATATATCCTTCAATCGCATGGGTAAGAGCATCCATACCCGTCTGAGCCGTGATTGATGCCGGCAGATCCATCATCAGCTGTACATCATTTACTGCAATGTCAGGCATTGCATAATCATCTTTAAATATCAGTTTCCGCTTTTCTTTTTCATCGCTGATCAAAAACGCCCTGGACACTTCGCTTCCTGTTCCCGCCGTTGTATTGACTGCGATCAGATATTTTCCTTTTTTCTTCGGCCGGTTCCCTCCCATATAATCTCTGAGTTCCCCGCCGTTTGCCTCCAGAATACGAATCGCCTTTGCACAGTCATTGGCTGAACCGCCGCCCACTGCAACAATCGCGTCGCATCCGTTATCTGTCATCAGTTTTACACCATCGTTAACATTCTCCAGAGTAGGGTTAGGCATTACCCCGTCAAACACAATACATTCCGCTCCTCCTTCCTTAAGGGCCTCTTGTACGGGTTTCAAAAGCCCCAGCTTATTGATCGAAGCGTCTGTAACGATCAGTGCTTTTTGTATTTCTTGTCTCTGAAGGAAGGGAACAAGCTCCATCAAAGATCCATATCCAAACAGACTCATTCCCGCTGCCGCAAATTTTTCTGCCATTTTTATACATTTCCTTTCCTGTTAATCCTGTATATCTTCGATGTCTCGCGTTTCTGTCAGAACGGACCCCAATTGATCTTTACCGCGATCAGAAGGAATACCCATGTCACCAGATACATTGCGATCACAACTTTAATTACAAATTTAACCCATTTGCCATAAGGAACCCGGGCCATTCCCAGCATGGCCATCATAGATCCCATCGTCGGGTAAATCAAATCCATAACGCCGGCTCCAATCTGGAAAGCCAGTATACTTGTCTGGTCTGTCATTCCGATCAGCTGACCAACCGGGAACATGATCGGCATACTTGCCGCCGCCTGTCCACTTCCGGACGGGATAACAAAATTAATAACACCATGGATGAGAGACATCAAAATCGCGCCGACTGTAGGTCCGAAAGCTACCAACGGATCCGAAATCGCCTTGATGATCGTATCCATCACATGTCCGTTTTCCATTATAACCTGTATCGTTCTTCCAAGTCCTACCAGCATCGCAGCGCCAAACATACCACCTGCTGTTTTCATAAATGTATCCAGCGCAGTATTAACATCAAGTTTTGCAACGATCATTACAATAATTGCCGCTATCACAAACGCTGCCGACATTTCATCCAGATACCAGCCAAAACAGGTCGGTCCGATGATCAAAAATGCGAATAAGATCAAAAATACGAACAGAACCTTTTTATCTGTTTTACTCAATTTATATTCCGAGATGTCTTTGCTCAGCCCGAGTCCTTCTGTGCTAATTCCCTTCGTATAGCTGTAGTCCGGATTTTTCTTGACTTTTTTTGCATATGAAAGGACAAGCAAAGCAGCCACGATCGAGGTCACCGCCCAGATCACTGTACGAAGTCCGATTCCTGAAAACAGTGGAAGGCCTGAGATAGAATCTGCCGTTCCAATTACAGATGCATTGATCGGACCCATAGAGAATCCAACACCGCCGCCGACAATAACCATAGCTACACCTGTCAGAAGATCATATCCGAGTCCAAGCGCGATTGATACAGCTACCAGCGTAAACGGGATCTGTATCTCAGGTCCGATGATCACTCCCAGACAGGAGAACAGACAAGTGATGACAAAGATCAAAGTATTGCTGGAAATATGCGCCTTCTGCGTTTTTTTAATCATGACGCCAATTGCATTTTCTATTGCTCCCGTAGAATTGATCAGACCGAACGCGCCTGAAGAAAGCAGGATCATAAAAATAATCTGCGCGGATCCCTGCAGGCCCTGCGGTATGGATACAAAAATATCAAATAGATTTACCGGGCTTTTATCTACCGCGTGATAAGTACCGTTTTCAATAAGCATCCTGCCTTCAGATTCTACTCTGGTAAACTCTCCGGCCGGTACGATCCAGGTCAGGAGCGCCGCAAAAAGTATCATGATAAACAGGATGATATACGTGTTTGGAATTTTTAAATACCATTTTTTCTTTTCTTTCATAACGCACCCCTGTTATATAACCGGAGCGTCCGGGATCCGGACGCCCCTTATAATTGTTTAGAATGGTCCAAGATTGATCTGCACTGCGATCAGAATAAATATGATGGACAGTACGATCGTTGCAAGGAACAGTTTCACTGAAAATTTCAGCCATTTTGCAAACGGTACTTTTGCGAGTCCGCACATAGCGATCATCGCGCCGATCGTCGGATAAATGATGTTCGGAAGAGACGCACCCAGCTGCATACACAGAACCGCTGTCTGCTGTGAAAGTCCGAGTACGGTCGCCAGTGGTGAGAAGATCGGCATAACCGTTACGGACAATGCACTTCCCGACGGAATAAAGAAATGGATAACCATTGTTGCAATAAACATTCCAATGGCCGAAAGTGCCGGAGGAAGGTCTGCCAGCGGAGCGGAAAGCGCGTTTACGATCGTATCCATTATCTTTCCATTATCGAGAATTACCTGGATTCCTCTTGCGATCGCAAGGATCAGAGCAACACTGGCTGTATTTTTGAATCCTTCAAGGAACCCGTCTACGATTTCATTTACTTTTAATCCATATACAAGACCCGCCAGGACACCTGCAATAATAAACAGAGCGCTCATCTCATCCAGATACCATCCAAACTGGCTGGAGCCAACAACAATACCTACGAACAGAAGCAGGATTACGAGAAGCACCCAGATCTGGCGTTTCTTAATCTTATACTCTGATACATCTTTTGAGAATCCCAGGCCTGTTGTATCAATGCCTTTAGCATAAGATCTGGAAGGATCCTTTTTTACTCTAGCCGCATAAATACTGATTACGATACATACGGCCACTGTATATACAAACCACATTACAGTACGGAAACCAAATGCTGAGAACAACGGCAGTCCGACGATGGAATGTGCAGTACCCAGGAGCGAAGCATTGACGGGTGCTGTCGCAAAAGCAGTGTATCCTGCGCCCATTATCATCGCAAGTCCTACGACAATATCATAACCAAGTCCAAGTGCGATCGCTACCGAGATCGTAGTAAACGGGATCTGGATTTCAGGTCCTGCAATAATTCCCAATGCAGCGAACAGAAAACAGATAATCCAGATTACTACAACACTTGGCATCCTGCCCTTTCTCACACGATTCAAAAGAACGCCAACTCCTGCTTCCAGAGCACCCGTTTTATTGATAACCGTAAATGCTCCTGTTGAGAACATGATGATCGCAATGATGCTCACTGCGCCGGCAAATCCCTGAGGTATCGCTTTAAATACTTCAAAAATGCCCGCCGGCTGAGATTCTATCGTATGATAGGAATCAGGAACAACAACCGGATTATTCACTCCTTCAACAGCTTCCCTTGTATATTCACCTGCTGGGAGCACCCATGTCAAAATAGCTGCCAGGCAGACCAGAATAAACAGAATAATGTACGTATTCGGTATTCTCTGATACCATTTTTTCTTTGTTTCTTCACCCATTCTCTCTTCCTCCTTATTCTAAACGTTCTTCTTCACAATCTCGAGGAACTGCTTTCCATCGAAGATTTCATTTCTTCTTTTGATCAACTCTTTTGCGATAGAGATCATCTTCTTCTCCTGTTCCGCACGAAGAGCACTATCCGTAATATCCGTAATATCTTTTACTTTTGAAACGCCTACGATTCTACGGATCAGTTCACATCCGGCGATTCCGGCTGCGTCGTGGATCACCTGACCGAGATAATATTCACGGAATCCTTCGGTCTTTGCCATACAATCTGTACAGATTTCATCGTATTTTTCTTTGAACTTATCGATAAAGAGATCAACACTTTCCAAAATCACGCTGTCCGCCCACTCCTGGAACTCATTTTTTGCATTTCCTTCTTCCTGCATTGCAATGGAATGGAATTTTGCAAAAATCGTATGAGCAACTACATTCGCAAGATCATATCCCATCGGCCCATAAAAAGCGAATTCCGGGTCAAACACTTTAATCCTTTCATTGTTTATAAAAATTGATCCTGAGTGAAGATCGCCATGAATCAGGGCCTGCGCATGTTCCATAAAATCAAACTTCAGTTTCGCTCCTTCAAGCCTTAATTCTTTATCTCCATAAATCTCCTGCTCCACATAATCCTTCAACTCATCTACAACATAGTTTTTCCCCGCGAAATTTCCGAAAGAATCGGAGTAAACAAGCTGCTCTGTAATGGTGCAGAGATCCGGATTAATATAGGATTTCACAAGTTTCTTCTTCTCCTTGTGATCCATAGCCACATCCGTCGTAGCAAGAAGGATGTTTACCATATAGGTTGTAATTTGGTCGGCAAAGAACGGATACCTCTCATATTTCAGCAATGCGCCTCTCATTACTTCATAGTCTTTCATGTCTTCCATCGCCATACAGCACATTACCGGATCATAACCGTAAATCTTCGGCACATATCCCGGCGCATACCTGTCCTGAAGCATGAGGATTTCAGCCTCTATCCTGTTCCGGTCGGTATCCACATGTCTTCCCGACCTTGCCCTTGTCTCAATTCCGGAATGCTTCAGAATCACGGACTTCCCTGTTTTTTCATCCTGCACCCGGAATACATAATTCAGATTTCCATCTCCGATCTCATTTACAGAAAGTTCTGCATTCTTATCGAAAAAATCATATTTTTCTTTTACATATTCAACGACATCATCACATTCCATTAAAAAATACTTGTCAAAACGTCCCATTTTATTCACCTTTCCTAATTACAGACAACTTCCTGAAACTCTTTCCACTTCCGGTAATACTCTTTGCTGAAGTTTCGATCTGACGGATGATATGTATAAAAGCTTCCTATATCTCCTGATTCTCCCTGCGAAACATCAAAGAAATGATTCAGAAATTTCACACACCCGAAAAGTGAGGCCTGTTCAAAACCATTGGGAAGGAGAAGATCCTTTCCCGTAAGATCCGCCAGCATCTGGCACAGAAAACCGGACTGGAATCCGCCGCCGCAGCCTCTGATATATGTTTGCTCATGTGTGGTAAGCTCAGTCAGCTTCTGGTAATTTCTATAAAGTGCACATGCAATATCCCCCAGTACTGCTGCTGCAAAATCATATCTGTCTATTCCCGGATTCCATGGAGCCCCCATGAAAAAACCGCCTTTTTCTATATGTTCTCCCGTATCAAACAGCAGTGTCGTAAACGATGCGCATATTGATACTTTTTCTTTTTCCATAATCTTTTTATTCAGCTCATCATAAGAAACATCGGAAAACATCAGATTCTTAAAGCGCTGGAAATTAAGTCCGGTCACACCTGGATTTGTCTCAATAAAATAATTATCGCCACCGATATTCAGATCTACCCAACATCTTTCCTGCTCATCGTAGAATTTGTCTTTTACATTAAAGAACAGTGGAGAAGTTGTTCCGGAAATCACCGTAATGTCTCCAACCTGTCCTTCTGCTCCGGCAACCGCATTCTGCGTGTCTCCTCCGCTAACGATAAACGGGAGGTCGTAATCAACTCCCAGCAAACGTTTCCCTTCGGCTGTAAAATTCCCCAGCATCTGAGGACCGGCTATCAAATCAGGCGCCAGACTCATAGGGAACTGATACAGACGAAAAATCTCTTCAGACCACTCTTTTTTCCCAATATCGAGCAGCTGTGTTTCGCAGGCCAGCGACAGTTCCATTGTAAGTTTCCCGGTAAAGACGTATCCCATCCATTCACTTAGACTCGTAAATTTTGCGATTCTGGCAAACAGTTCAGGTCTTTTCTTCCGAAGTCCGTAAAGATTACCTGCGGGAAAAGTAGAGAGCCAGCGTCCTGTTTTTTCATAAATCATCTTTTTTTCCGCAATTTCATGAAGAAATTCTTTTGCTCTGTGATCCATGTTGGGAACACCATATACTGCCTCTCCGTCTTTGTCCAGAAATACTGTGCTCTGTCTGCACCCGGAAGCGGTCACGGCATCAATATGTACATCCGGAAATTCTCTGACAAGTTCTCTGCACATATTCAAGAATTTATCTTTCCACTCCCAAGGTTCAAAATACTGGGCATCAGGGTACAGACTATCATGCAGATATATATTTTCCACATGCTTCATCCCCCATATCTTCCCGTCAGATCTGACAAGTGCAACTCTGGAATTTCCTGTTCCGATATCTATCACCACATAATTTTTCATGTTTCAAGTACCGGTTTCCGGCCGGTTTTTCACCTCCTCACTTTAACCTGTTGAAAACAATACGCTCAGCGTCTTCCTGCTTTTCCCATTTTTTCAAACGTTCTACCATGATATCTGAATGGTGATCACTCACTTCGTAACTCGCGCCGCAGATATGCGGTGTCAGAAGAACATTATCCAGTTTCCATTTCTCAAGATCCGTTTCTGTCGGAGGTTCATGTTCCATTACGTCCATTACAGCGCCGCCGATCTTCTTATCGCAAACTGCGACATACAAAGCATCCATATCCACAACCGCGCTTCTCGCCGTATTAAGGAAAATAGCGGTCGGCTTCATAAGAGCAATCTCCTCAGCCCCGATCATTTTCCTTGTCGAATCATTGACCGGAAGATGAATCGAAACAATATCACAAGTCGAGAAAAGCTCTTCCAGAGATACTTTTCGGGCGCCATCTGCTTTGTCTACATATGGATCATAGAAAACAATCTCTGTGCCAAAAGCTTTAAACAAAACCGCTGCCGCTCGTCCTACAGCGCCAAAACCCACAAATCCGATTTTCTTTCCATGAAGCTCATTGCCTTTGAAAAGATAATACGGGCCGGGCCCTTCACCCGTCCTCCAATTGCCATTCTTCTCCCAGACAGCGGAATCTGCTATATGTCTCATATAACAAATTGCCATTCCTACTGCACATTCAGCAACAGCCTGGGCATTTCTGGCCGGAGTACAGATAATTGGAATTCCCAGTTCAGTACAGCCGTCGACGTCCACATTTGCCGGATTCGCCCGGCATACTCCAAGTAGTTTTAATCCCTCGCAGTTTCTTAAAGTTTTTTCCCTTACTCTGTCCAGCTCTGTGATAAAAATATCCGGTTTCTCTCTTTGCAGAAGCTCGCTCGTTTTTTCATCCTCAAACCATTCTCCGGTTTTATTCCAAGGATCATAGACAACTTCATCGTACATCGTCTGCAATTGTTCAAGGCCTTTTTCACTAAACGGGGCCCTGACCAGAACCTTCATAAAACCCCTCCTTCCTTTGTTGATTTTTGTAACTTAATGTTGATTATATATGGTTTATGTTGATATGTCAATATATTATCCAACATTTTGTCACATTAATCCAATTTATCTTCCTCGATTTTGTTTGTTTTTAATGATTTTCCAGGTTATTTATGTTGTTTTATGTTGTTTTTTGGATTTTCAGCACAAATTTTATTGATTTTGCATTATTGCAAGTATATAATAAAGAAAAATATCAGCATTATGAATCATTTTCAACTCTTGTACAAACACGAATCATTAAAGGAGAGCTTTGATGTTAAAAATAGAACGACAGAATTTTATTATGAACGAACTCAAAAACGAAGGCAGTATACTGATCTCCAATCTCAGTGAATCACTGAACTGCCACGAAGAAACAATAAGACGAGATCTCAAAGAACTGGAATCTGCCGGAAAACTCAAACGTATACACGGCGGCGCCTATCTGCCTGATTACTCCGACCGCAGTGTGCCTATTGACTTGCGCACATCTTTTTTCAAGGAAGAAAAACGGGAAATGGCTCAGATCGCCCTTCCATTTATCAGCCCCGGCGATACCATCATGCTCGACTCCAGCACTACCTGTCTTCAGCTTGCCCAGGCAATCCTGGATTCTGATATTACAGTCACTTTGATCACCAACTCGCTCCGCATCTGCATCCTGTGTGACTCCGCTAAATACAGCAAAATAACTCTCGTATGCGCAGGCGGACAGCTGCGGGCAAAAACAAGCTCCTTTGTAGGATACAGGACCACCGATATGATCAGCAGCAATTTCGCCAATATAGCTTTCCTCAGCAACCCCGCCGTCAATTTAAAATACGGCTTGACTGACAACAACCTGAATGAAGCAAACGTCCGGAAATGTATGCTGGAACATTCCAAGCAGCATATCTTCCTTATGGACCATACAAAATTTTCAAAAACAAGCAGCAATATATTTGGGCAGATTTCTGATATAGATGTGTTGATTACAGATAAAAAACTGAGCAGAGACTGGGAAACCTCACTCCGGGCAAAGGGAATTGCGTTTCATTATACAGCATGAAGTAATGCTGACTGTAAATATGGCATCATAATTATAATATGGAGAAAAGATGCCCGGAACAGTTGGAAACTTTTTTGATCAACAGAGCATTTCTGTTTCCCGAAATAGAATGCGTCGCTGAACAGCTAAAGAATAAATTTGAACGGTAGACTTTACATATAATGTATTTATTTTGGGAAACTACGCCTGCTTTCTATTTTGCAGCATAGACAGATAAGACGTCCGCACAGTATCTGAAATCTGATATCCAAGGTCGTTCAGAATATTTTCTATCCGATCAAGCGCTGCACCTTTCTGCTCTTCGCTGTCAGCCAGAATCTCCAGCTCCAGAAATTCTCCAAGTCCGTATACATTATCCAAACAGGCAGTTACGTTCTCTTTCTGCAGCATCGTTCTGTCCTTGATCACCTCCGGAGCTGCCGGAGCATATCCGATCGCCCGTAGAATATTTTTGCAGATTTCTCCATCCTCCACACCGGTTTCCAGCTCTTGCCGGGTCATCGTACATGTATCCAGCTTCTTCCCTTTGAAATTAATCTGCGCACGGCTCTTTCCTGTTTGGTGCTCTATCGTTTCACGCACCCGCAGCGCTTCTCCGTTCGTTCTTATGTCTCCCTGTTTATTGTCAAAGTATGTATCACGTTCTTCAATAATTGCGGTCTCTTTAAAGCCTGTCTTCAAAAGTTTTTCCTTAATCTCAGTAAGTTCTGCGACCGGGAGTTTTACTTCTGCTTCGATCATTTTAATCCCCCTTTTCTTCAAATCCAGCGGTCATCCCCGGTATTTTCTTATTGTCTCGAGCATTTTTCCGCATCAATCGCCAGTGTGAACATCAGCACATGTAGCGCGTCTTTCGGATCCGCAATATCCAGGACATAAGTGTCTGTCATATGAAAAAGCTCCTTAGATATAACCGCTATCGTTCTCCCTGCGCCATCCGTAATAGAATAATTCCATTCCGTCCAGTCCCCTTCGATATGCCATCCGTTAAAATCAATATTATAGCGCGGCTTCATGAACGTAAACTCCTTACTGATAGATCCAATCATCTGATCCCTTTCATACACCTCAAACTTTGGAAGAAATGTAAGCACGCGTTCCTTCACCATTCCCAGTTCTCGGTCGTGGGAATCAAATATCTTGAGGGAATGCCCCCATGACAGCTGACCTTTTACCGTATAGACTGTATTTTCATATTCATCGTAAATGTCATAGCTGTCCAGCCATGAAAAAAATCTCTGTTTAAATAATAGCTTCATATAACTTTCCTCCCTGATATGAATTGCCGCATTCACTCCTCACGGCTACTGCTCATCTTTCTTTCAAATGCTGAAATCAACTCTGCCTCATTTTCATATCCGCTGACCAGCAGATATTTTTTCTTGCCTGTCCGACCGTTCCGGTATTTTACCCGGCATACAGCCTTAAATCCGAGACGGACCGGCCGCATCTTATACACAGACAGGATTTCAGTCTCCAATCCATTCAGGCTTTTATTTTCAGCCATATACCGTTCCAAAACATGTCTCTCTTTCATGTTTTTTACAACTCGCTGCATATTGCGCAGCATGATAATGTATCCGGTCAGTCCCCTGCTGTATCCGGCAAATTTCCCGATATCTACTGCAAACAGACCGCCTCTGTCATCCTGGCAGAAAACCGTACAGTATCTGTGCACCCTGTGCCCGCACTCCCTTGCCAGCCATACGACCAGTATCACATCCACAATGCATGTTGTCAACGTCACTTCTGTGATCGGCCATTTAAAATACAGCGCCAGCCAGGTCACACCAACCGGCATCGTAATCGCAAATGCAAGGAGCAGCAACAGGTATAAAGTTATCTTAAGGGCGAAGTGGTCCTTTTCGCCGTAGTGTTCTTCCATCCATATTCTCATGTATTTTTCCCCTCATCAGCAAATTAAAAGAAAAGGTCCTATGATTCCGACTCGTTGCCAAAATTCTAAGACCTGTATTAAGTATGTTAGAAAGTATTATTCAAACTCGTAAAATCAAATCTAATTCTATACAGTTTTGTATAGAATATTTGGTTCTATTTGATTTTATTTGTTTCCAACTGTCATGTTTCTATAGTCTGTCTCTGCTAGTGTTATCAATTCGTTATCATGATGATGTTATCACGCTCACTTAAATGTCTGGGTCTGCCTTATGTCTTGCTTTCAGTCTTGCATGCACATTTGAAGCTCCGTATAACACATCTGTG
>DWYB01000069.1 GCA_019118885.1 Candidatus Mediterraneibacter surreyensis
ACCTTCAACTACGGGATCACAAGCGCCCTGCAGCAGATGTGCATCCAGCTGGGAAAGATCTGCGTGCAGACTGTCGTGAATGTGCAGGGCGTGGCATTTATCGCTGCATTTACCGCTATCAACCGTGTGGATGATTTCGCCATGACGCCGCAGCAGAATATCGCCCATGCGTCGACTACATTTATGGCGCAGAATAAGGGCGCGGGAAATATCAAAAGGATGAAAAAAGGATTCTTAAGCTCCATTATCCTTCAGGTCATTTATACGACGGTGATCGCTATCGTTGTGTTCGTATTTTCCCGCCAGATCATGCAGCTCTTTGTCAGCGACGGTTCTGAGGAGGTCATTACTCTGGGAATGTCCTATCTGCAGCTTATTGCATTTATGTATTTCATGCCGTCGGCGACCAATATCATACAGGGCTTCTTCCGCGGGCTGGGAGACCTGAAAGTTACGCTGATCAGTACGATCCTGAATATGTCGGCGAGATTTCTGTCGGCGTGGATCATGATCCATATCCTGGGCGGCGGATTCGGATGCCTTGCATGGGCGAACTTCGTGGGATGGATCGCGATGCTTGCATTCCAGGTGCCGATGATCGTGACGAGGTGGCGGAAAGAGAAAGTCGAAGAAAATTAAAAAAATTAGCACTCAAGGGTTGACAGTGCTAACAACGAGTGCTATAGTACAACTAGAACAAAGGGAGAGGGACAAAAGGAACCGGATCCCCAGTTCAAACAGCTTGCAACACTTGAGACAACTTCAAGAGTGCTGATGGCAGCCGCCCAAAGCGGTTCATAAAAACTTGTTTCTGATGTTTCAATTATGGAAGGAGAAATGACTTATGTTAATGCCGAGTATTTTTGGAGAAAACTTATTTGATGACGATTGGATGGATTTCCCGTTTGAGAGAGATTTCTGGGGAAGAAAGAATCCGCTGTACGGTAAGAATGCAAAGAACTTAATGAAGACAGATATCCGGGAACATGACGGAGGTTATGAACTGGATATAGATCTTCCGGGATTTAAGAAAGATGAGATCACGATCGATCTCGACAATGGTTACCTGACGATCTCTGCAGCAAAAGGTCTGGATAAAGACGAGCAGGATAAGAAAGGCAAATACATCCGTAAGGAGCGTTACGCAGGAGCGGTGCAGAGAAGCTTCTATGTAGGAGACGCTGTAACTGAGGAAGATGTGAAAGCTAAATTCGAGGACGGTATCCTGAAACTCAGCATTCCGAAGAAAGATGCGAAAGCAGTAGAGACGAAAAAGACCATCGCGATCGAGGGATGATCTTTCCCGAAAGGGCATAAAACATAAGAAGGATCCGGTACGAAAAGTACCGGATCCTTTTTATTAAGAAAGGAGAATCAAAAGAAATTGTCTATGAATAATCTGACCAGCCGTTGTTATTGTAAATCTTTCCCGTACCGTTAATAGTAAGATCCCCGGTCTGCTGTCCGGATCCGTTGGTGAAGATGATATATTCTGCGTCTTCCGGAACATCTGTCTTCCATACCCCGCTGCCGACATTCGTCATTTTGACCCCGGGCCATATGGTCATCTGTGTATTGCTGCTGCTCCAGTAATATGCGTATACTGTATTCCAGTTATTTGTATTTTGGTAGTAAATGCAGTCGTCTGCCGGATCTTCCGGCTTCTCCGGTTCAGAGGAATAACTCGACCAGTTTCCGTTGTCATAGATTTTTCCATACCCGTCCAGAGTCAGGTCGGACGTCTGAGAATTCCCTTTGTTGCTGAAAATCGCATACTGTGCATCCGTCGGGATTTCAGCTTTGTAGACATTGTTCCCTGTGTTTGTCATCTGTACGCCGGGCCACGTGGTCATCTGCGTATTTTCATCGCTCCAGTAATAGATGTAGACATCGCTCCAGTTGTTGGTATTCTTATAGAAGATACTGCCGTCCGCCGGATCCTCCGGATCTTCGGGAATAATCTCGGATGAACCGTCGCTGTACTCAGTCCAGCTTCCGTTGTTATAGATCATATTTTCTCCGGCGATCGTCAGATCATCCGTCTGGGAACTTCCCCTGTTGCTGAAAATAATGTACTCCGCATCGGAAGGAATATCGATACTGTAGGTGTTGTCTTTTACATTTGTCATCCGGGTACCGGGCCATGTAGTCATATGTTCGTTTTTATCGCTCCAGTAGTAAGCGTAAACATCGCTCCAGTTGTTCGTATTCTCATAATAAACGGTCGACGTCTCTGACGGATCGTCGGGCTCATCCGGATTCTCCGGAAGCGTTCCTTCTTTGTAGAGAACTGAGATACCGGTAGAACCGATCCTGCCGGACATGGATTCAGAGGTAACCGTCCATTTTTCTCCGGTGATAGCGTCTACATATGTGCCGGCCTGCGTTGTCCCGCCGCCGTTGGGTACGGTCACATTGAAGTTTTCTCCGCTTCCTGCAACGACTACGGCGCCTGTTTCACGCGATACTACAGCACAGTTATTTCCTGTAGTATAGTAATCGGGCTGTCCGTCCATTGCATTGTGGAACTGATTGACCGCGGATACTTCGTCGCTTGTAAAATGTGTGCTTCCTTTTGCTCCCGCTTTGATATCTTCTTTATTTGCAGAAGACGGACGGGAGAAATACAGTGCTGAGATATCGTTGCGGCTTGCGGCAACGGCATACGCGCGGTCGATCACATTCTGGCTCATTGTGTTGGAGTAACCCCAGTCCTGGTTGTTCGACCATGTGTCATGACTTTCCGCCCAGTAGATGAGCTTGTCGTTTGAAATCCCGCGTGCGGACCAGTTGCCGAAAGCGGTCGGTACCGTGCCGGATGCAAATGCGTCGCGGAGCGTCTTCCCGTATGTGCTGTCAGTTACCGTCATGTATTCGGTATATTCTTTCATCAGACCTTCATTCCCGGAAGTGCGGTCGTCTGGACCGACGAGGATCTCACCGTAGTGGTATAAGCCCTGATCCGTTACCTCCGGCCAGAAATTACAGCCTTCGCTGGGCAGTCCGATATGCTTGGCAGCATCCCAGCGGATTCCGTCCACTCCCAGATCCTGCAGTTCATCAATGTAGTTGCTCACCGTCTGATAAACGTAGGGATGCTCGCTGTTAAGGTCCGGCATGCCGATCTCTCCGTTGATGACCTGATCGCGGTCCGCCCAGCTGGTTACCTTTCCATATGTATGCCAGTACTGGCTGTCTTTTAAGTCGCCCTGGATATTTGTGTGGTCGCCGGCGAGATGATTCGCCACAACATCTACGATCACGTTGATGTCGTATTTCTCCGCCTCATCACATAAATCTTCAAGATCTTCCTTCGATCCGAGATCATTTGTGCCGACATAGAATCCGAGCGGCTGATAGAGCCAGTACCATGTGCCGGATTTGACCGAAGGCTGTGCCGGTGAGGTTTGGACAGAGGTAAATCCGGCCTCTGCAATGGCGGGCAGTTCGGCTTCGATATCACTGTATTTCCAGTTGAAGCAGTGAAGGATCACACCATCCTGAATACTGTCCGCGAGACCATAACTGTTCCCGGACGTCCGGGCCGCGGCTTCCGCTGTGACAGCGGGGGCCGTGACGACAATACCCGGCAATACCATTGAGAAAGAAAGAGCAGTTCCGAGTATCGTGTTTCTTATGCGCTTTTTGGTTTTGCTGTACATAGTTCCCTCCTTTTTGTGTTAAACAGCATTTATAGAAACATAAAATATCTGAATATAATTTATATTTTGTATGGCGGACATACAATAAAAAATTTTTCAATAATATGTAACAAAAACAAGATAATGTTAAAATTTAGCGGTTGTTAAGGTGAATTTGTTATAATTGGCTGAAAAGGAATGTTTTTCTTTTATTGGAAGAACTAAGTGCTTTTTGTCCGGCTACAGGGCGGAGAGAAAAATTTTGACGGCGTGGAGTACGGTTGGCCATTGCAGTGTATAAAACGCCGGAAAATCTGTGGGATTGTGGAACAGCTGTCTGAACGGTAATAAAATAATTTGGCACTCGACCCTTGACAGTGCTAATAATAGGTGCTATAGTACAACTAGAACAAAGGAAGAGGAGCAAAAAGGAACCGAATCCCCAGTTCGGACAGCTTGCGACACTTGAGACAACTTCAAGAGTGCTGATGGCAGCCGCCAAAAGCGGTTCATAAAAATTTGTTTCTGATGTTTTATAATGGAAGGAGAAATGACTTATGTTAATGCCGAGTATTTTTGGAGAAAACTTATTTGATGATGATTGGATGGATTTCCCGTTTGATTCAGATTTCTGGGGAAAAAGGAATCCGTTGTATGGTAAACACGCAAAGAACTTAATGAAGACAGATATCCGCGAGCACGATAACGGCTATGAGCTTGATATCGATCTTCCGGGATTTAAGAAAGATGAGATCAGTATTGATCTTGACAGCGGTTATCTGACGATATCCGCAGCTAAAGGTCTTGACAAAGACGAGGAAGATAAGAAAGGCAAATACATCCGCAAGGAGCGTTATGCAGGAGCAATGCAGAGAAGCTTCTATGTAGGCGACGGAGTAACAGAGGAAGATGTGAAGGCGAAATTTGAGGACGGTATCCTGAGACTTAGCATTCCGAAGAAAGACGCAAAAGCAGTGGAGACGAAAAAGACCATCGCGATCGAGGGATGATCTTTCCCGAAAGGGCATAAAGCATAAGATGACCCGGTACGAAAGTACCGGGTTTTTTTTGGGTAACGGTTCAGCCATCTGACATCAGAACTGTTACTTTTTTTGTGCCGGAAAGATAAATATGTATTATAATAAGGAATATCATGACTGTAACAGCGGAGATACGGCTCAGAGAGGCTGTATCCTTATGAGTATGAATACTGACAGAGAGGAGCAGGCAGGTCGATAATGAAAATCCGGTTTTTCCCTACTTTGCGAAACTATAGAAAGGAATATCTGGCAAAAGACATTTTTTCCGGTGTGGTCATTGCTGCGGTTTCCATCCCTATTTCCATGGGGTATGCGCAGATTTCAGGGCTTCCGGCAGCTTATGGACTGTATGGGTCTTTGCTCCCGATCATTTTGTTTGCCCTGTTTTCTACTTCACGGCAGTTTATATTCGGTGTAGACGCCGCGCCTGCCGCGATCGTGGGAGCGGCCCTTACCACCATGGGGATCAGCGCCGAAAGCAGCGGGGCAATGCAGTATGTGCCGGCTGTCGCGCTGGCAGCGGGACTGTGGCTGCTACTGTTTTATTTTCTCCATGCGGACCGGATCGTAGATTTTATTTCTACGCCGGTCATGGGAGGATTTATCAGCGGGATCGCTGTGACGATCATCCTGATGCAGATCCCGAAGCTGCTGGGAGGTTCCGCCGGGACAGGCGAGCTTCTGGAACTGCTCCGCCATCTGGCAGAGACAGTACTTCATATAAATGGAGTTTCGTTTATCCTTGGCATTCTGGCGCTTGCGGTGCTGATCGCCGGGAAACGTCTGGTCCCGAAATTCCCGATGGCGGCTGCGGTTATGGCCGCAGGTGTTTTCCTGACCGTATTTTTTCATATTGATGACTATGGAGTACCGCTTCTGGATCATGTAGAACCGGGATTTCCCGGATTCTTCCTGCCGGATTTCCTGCAGCTCAATCTCACGGCTGTGATCGGCCGGGGACTGATGGTCGCCGTTGTCATCATGGCGGAAACGCTTCTTGCGGAAAATAACTTTGCGTCCCGAAACGGGTACAGTCTCGATGACAGACAGGAAATCCTGGCCTGCGCAGCCGGAAATATCGCTTCGGCAGCAGTCGGATGCTGTCCGGTCAATGGCAGTATTTCCCGGACTTCCATGAATGAACAATACGGGGGACAGACACAGGCGGTGTCCCTGACAGCCGGAATCGTGATGGCTGTGATCCTGATGTGCGCCACGGGATTTATCGGTTATCTGCCGATCCCGGTACTGACGGCGATCGTGATATCGGCGCTGATGAATGTTGTGGAGGTCCATCTGGCGGTCCGGCTCTTTAAGGTGAGCAGACAGGAATTCCTTATCTTCATGGCGGCATTTGTGACTGTTCTTTTCCTCGGGACGATCTACGGGGTTGTGGCAGGGATCCTTCTCTCTTTTGTGGCGGTGATCATAAAGGCGACGAATCCGCCCAGACATTTCCGGGGAATGATACCGGGGAAACAGGAATTTTACGATCTGGACGGAAACAGGGCGGTATGGCCGGTAAAAAATGTCCTGATCTACCGGTTCAGCGAAAACCTGTTTTTCGCAAATATCAAGATACTTCAGAAGGATATTGAAAATCATATAAAAGAAGATACAAAGGCAGTGATACTGGACGCAGGGGCTGTCAACAGTGTTGACATTACCGCGGCAGACGGGCTTGCAGCGCTGGCGGATAAACTGAAGAAACAAAAGATACGTTTTTACATAACCGAACATTCGCAAAATATCAACGATCAGTTCAGGAAACTTGGCATCGGCAGGCTGATCCGGGAGGGAATGGTAAGGAGGACGATCATTTCCGCGCTTTCGGATCTGGGAATGAAGGAACCGTTCCCTCTGGATATTCCCGAAAGCGAGATGGAAAAGGTGCGGAGAAACCGTTACTTTGCCCTGTCCCCGGAGGAAGAAAATTCACTGGAAGAGTTTGCATGGGCGTTTGGATCGGATGCAGTACGGGAGATTGAAAAGCAGGTGAAGTCGATCGTTGAACAGATCCACGGCATCCCGGATCTGGAGCAGCTGTCTCAGGCAGGGCTGGAGGAAAAGCTTCAGTACTGGCATTCTCTGGGCCCGCTGGATGAAGATGAACTGTTGAGGAGACTTGAACTGCATATTGATGATTTTCCGGATGAGTTGAAGGAAAACAGCGCTCTCGCAGTCAGGCTGATCGAAAGAAGGAGGAGAGTGCTGCGGGATCGGATCTTAAGAGAACATCCGAATATCAGGGAGCATCTGAAAGAAAAAAGAAATATTCTGGAGCAGCGTCTGCAAAAGCAGAATCCGGATGGAATGCAAAAGCTCCATAATCTGGAAAATCAAAACCGATAAAAGACAGTTTATAAAAAACAAAAGTAAGGTGTGGATCATGATATCTTTAAATGATTATTTATATTTCGGGGATACCGTATTGAAAATACTGAAAAAATATACCCGTGATCTGAAAAACTCAGCGGAAAAAAATCAGAACGAAGTGGACAGGCTTCATGCTGTATTCCTGAAGCGTACCTCGGATCTGCTGGAACATAATGATTTCCTGACGGCACAGTCACAGAAAATCCGGGAGTTTTATAAATACATGGCAAAGGAATACGCCCATCTTTCTTTTACATTCAAAGGAAGGATCAAGTCGCTGATCCGTGCGGAAACAAAATTTAACGGTTATATTGTGGAATATATCTATGATTATTATACCGGTCAGGGAGAGTATCCTTCGCTGGAAGAACTGAAAAAGAAACTGAACGGTTTTCGGGATCTGATCGCGTACCGCATTGTCATATCTATGCCGAAGTGCCATATTGCGGATGACAAAGAACGGGAGAAAGAGGAAATCCGCAATCTGTACGCCATTGCAAATGTCATGAAGGATTTTCTGGAGGACCGCGGATTCCGCGCGGAGCCTGCCTTTGGCGTAAAAGAAAGTACTTCTCCATTGCTGAGCGATGCGGTGCGGCCTTATTACAGAGATTATATCTGTCATGCGAAGCGGGACGGATACCGTTCTCTGCATATTACATTTTTTGATGAAAGCGCAAAATGCTATATGGAAATGCAGCTTCGCACCAAGGATATGGATGATATAGCGGAAATCGGACCGGCAAATCATCTCGGATACGAGAAAAAGCAGAAGAGCGAGCGCGCCAGAAGAGATATTATCCCGGAGGGGGAGAATGTTTATTTTGACGAGGCCTATGAAAGAGTCAGGAAACTGCAGGAGCTGGATCTGTCAAAAGTGGATGTGAATATGTTCTCGGCCGTAAACAACAGCCTTATAAATGACGGCTGCGGCCTGTACAGGGGAAGGCTGATCCTTCCGTATGAGCATCTGTCCAGATTTCAGAATGATCTGATCGATTAAGCGGGGATCAATGCAGAAAATCAAGCTTTTTTCAGGCTTTCTAAAAAAATCTTAAAAAAATTAGCACTCACCTCTTGACAGTGCTAACAACAAGTGCTATAGTACAACTAGAACAAAGGAGGAGGAACAAAAAGGAACGCCAAGGAGTTCCGGTAAGGTTCCGAATCCGGTTCCCTGAAACCAACATCCGAGATTATATCGAGGGTGCTGATAAGGCTGCGTAAGCAGTCAATAGATTATTTCAGAGATTCATATAAATGAAAGGAGAAATGACTTATGTTGATGCCTAGTATTTTTGGAGAGAATTTATTTGATGATGATTGGATGGATTTCCCGTTTGACAGAGATTTCTGGGGAAGAAAGAATCCGTTATACGGCAAGAATGCCAATAAGATAATGAAGACAGATATCCGTGAGCATGACGGAGGATATGAACTTGATGTAGATCTTCCGGGATTCAAGAAAGATGAGATCAATGTGGAACTTGAGAATGGTTACCTGACAATATCCGCAGCAAAAGGTCTTGATAAAGACGAGCAGGATAAGAAAGGCAAATACATCCGCAGGGAGCGTTATGCAGGAGCAATGCAGAGAAGCTTCTATGTAGGAGATGAAGTTACTCAGGAAGATATCAAAGCAAGATTCGAGGATGGAATCTTAAGACTGAGCATTCCGAAGAAGGATGCACAGGCTGTAGAGACGAAGAAGACCATCGCCATCGAAGGATAATAATTTTATAAGTTAAGTCAGAGAAGGGCTCGGTGCCGGTAAGGCGCCGGGCTCTTTTTGTGAAGGCGACGAGCCAAAGTCCGGGATTGCCCTAGACCTTGGCGACCGCTTACAATCACCGGAAGTTTACAGGGGCGCAGTTGCCGACGAACTATACTCGTATAATTTACGACAGAATATGGAGATGGGATATTATAGAGTTATCCATTGAACAGTTGTGGATCGCGTAACAGGAAAAATGTTCAAAGAAAGGAAAACTCTATGAGAAAATCAATGTGTTTAAAGTGGATTAAAAAATACTTAAAAGAAGTTTCCGAGCAGAAAGGCGATGAAAAACATCAGAATCCCTGTGTCAAGTTCCGAGAATATGCCAAACAAGGAACATATAACCGTCTTTCGGACGATGACTACAATGAACTTCTGGCGGAGGCTGAAGAACTCTCTGATCCATGGAACAGGCAGTATTCGAAAACTTCCGCTCAGCTTTTCGCAAATTTTATATCCGAACTGAAAATAGATGAAATGAATATGCAGGCGCTGGCAGAGCTTCTGTCGGACTGTTATGAGGCTGCTCACGGAGAGTTTACAGCGGAGGATAAGGTGCCGTGGAAAGATCCGCAAGGGAAAAAAATACCGGATATATACGACTTTTCCGGGAAAGAACAAAATGACGGACGAAATGAGGAGGTCTTTATGAAAGACGTCCGTATGAAAGCTGACGGACAGACGATGAAGTTCGATCCGAATTTCGCTACAAGCCCGAAAGCGATCAAGGAATATATCTCCCGGAGGATCTACGGGCAGGAAGAAGCAGTAAAAGCTGCGTCGATCCTTCTGTACAATCACATCCTGGGAAGAAAAAGAAATCTCCTTTTTATAGGACCTACCGGTTGCGGAAAAACAGAAATATGGAGAACTCTGCAGGATATCTATCCCTGCATCAGGATCATCGACGCCACGGCCATTACGATGCAGGGATGGAGCGGAAGTTTCAAGATCCAGGATATTTTTTACGGTATGAGTACTGACGAAATAGAGAGATCCATTATCGTTTTTGATGAATTTGATAAATTCTGTGAACCGAAATTCGGATCCGGAGGAACAAACTATGCTATGGCCGGTCAGAACGAACTTTTGAAGATGATCGAAGGGGCCCGAATGTGTTTCCCTCGGGAGAAAGAAAAGTCCGCTCTTGAATTTGACAGTTCCGGTATCAGTTTTGTATTCTGCGGGAGTTTTGAAAGACTTGTCAAAGAAAAAAGCGCATATGAAGAGAATGAGACGATCGGATTCGGAAGAGATTGCAAGAAAACTGACAGCAGCCTTCAGTATGAGAAGACGATCACTCCGAAAGATCTGGTAACCTATGCCGGGATCCGTCAGGAGATCGCCGGACGTATCCAGCAGATCGTACAGCTGCATCCTATGACGGAGAAAGATTTTCTATGTATCCTGCAGGACGAACATCTCTCGCCGCTCCACACCCTGGAGAGACAGTATGGAGTTAAGATCCATCTGAATGAGGAAACGGAAAAAAGGCTGGCCGAAGATGCTGCAGAGACAGGGTTCGGAGTAAGATATCTTCACAGCCGGCTCCAGGAATATCTGGATGAACAGATATATGGAGACTGTAACAGAAGAGAATATTGGCTTGATGACCATGTTCCTTTCAAAGAAAGTATGTGATATACTTGAGCTTAGGAAAGGAAACGATATGAAAAAGGAAGAACAGAGAAAAACAGGTCAGAAAGAAACGGATAATATTGCGCTGTTAAAGTTTCGGGAGAAGCTTTTCCTGGAGGAGATGGAGCAGTACAGAGCAGGACTTACGGGAGAATATGAGAGTATTCTCCCATATGTAAGAGACGGTGACGGCCGTTACAGCGAAAAGAAAACCTGTGAGTTAATTGATGAACTGACAGACTATGCCCGGCTTTACCGGAAATACGAGTCAGAAGAGTATCTGCAGAAGTTAGAGGAATCCGGAAGGTCTGACGAAGAGATAGAAGAACTGATGATGTTATTCCCTGAATTTGGACCGGATCAGGAGGCTTTTTTCCGGGCTTTTCTTTATTGTGCGCTTCGGATATCCGAGATGGATATGCTCTGCGACCCTGAAGGAAAAGATATTTCCAGGGCAACGCAGACATTTCACGATCTTCTGTGGTTTTCCGGGGAGCATTATAAGAGTCCGGAGGAACTGTATGTCGGCGAGGCGGTATCGGAGGCTCTCAGGAATGATTATGCTGATATGAAAGGAATATACAGGCCGGCTTCCTGGCTGGTCCATATGCTCACCGGAAAGGCTCTGTCAAACCTTTATCCGGAAGAACTTCAAAAGGAATATTTTCACTATATCCCCAGGGGGCTCCGGAGAGTTATAGAAGAGCTGGGGTGCACCCCGTCGGAATTTTTCCGCGCAAACTGGAAGGAGGGATTTCTTTCCGATGAGAAATTAATGAAAGAAATAGCAGAACAGGTAAAAAACCAGTTTGAGGAGCCTGAAAAGTTCGTGGAGTGCTATCTTTATTTTCGATCCAAAAGATACGATCCGCGCTATGATAGCGCTGACCCGGAATTAGTAGCAGAAGTTGTCGACATGATGAATATAGTGTACAGCCTGGACGATTATGTAAAAGCGGCGGTTCAGTTATTTACAGAAAAGAGGGGGCTTTCTCATCTGCAGGATGATGACACATATTTTACAGCGATGACTCTGCTCCGGAGAGCGGAAAAGCAGCTGAAAAAAGCGGCGATGGAAGATAGGAGAAGATTTTGTGAATGATAGTTACAGCCATTTTCATGACGGACTTTTTGAAGATTTGCGGCGTGGAGTGATGTTTTATGAAGGCCGTTCAGTATTGTGCTGTTATTTTCGGGAAGAGAAGAGAAATCACAGGAAGGTAAGAGAACGAAAAAGCATTTATGAGAAGACGGCGGTTTACGGACCGCCTGCAGTTCCTGTGGAAGAAACATGGGAAAAGGAAACATGGGGAAATGGAGAGAAGCCAGTGCGTCGATCTTCCGGACGACAGCCGGCGGTAGAGATCCTTTGCCGGTATTATGATTTTCTTGCAGATTATGAAATCTGCCGCAGACGGAGGGATCCGGCAGGCGCAGCCGAAAGCGCCGAGGCTTTTCTGGGGGAAATGCGTCGGCTGGCCGATGCGGCAAAAGTAGGAAAAAGAAGAAAAAAACCTGTTTTCGAGGAGCTGGAAAGAATGCAGGAAACATACCGGCATGAGCGGACAGAGCGTCTGGTGGAACGGATAATGGATCTCCATCTCTATGCGGAAGCTGCTCAGTTTCTGTATAATGGAGGTTACCCTTTGCCCAGGGAAACAGAAGGGGAGTATGATCTGGATTGGGAGAAGCAGGAGAAGACTCGCCTGATAAAACTTGAAAGATCCAGGATAAAGACTCTTCCGATGGGGCTTTTGGACATGTATTTTTCCAGAAAGGACCTGTCCTTTCAGAAGTTATCGGCAATTAACCGGACAGCGCCTCACCAGGTATCCCGCAACATGGACATGAAAGAAGAGATAGAAGAAGTTTATCGGTTTGTCTGTGAAAAAGAGATGGATACAGCCGTTGTTCCGCTGCTGATCGACAATGATTCGGGCAGCGGGCTGTATATCATCGGCAGAGCCTATCTGAAGAGCTGGAACGGAGATGTCCGAATGCGCAGGAGAGTAAATGACATACTGGGAGACCAGACCTGCTGTTATGCCATCGTGAAATTTCTGAATCTGGAGGCGCGGCTTGATGACACTTATCTGTGGACGCCTTATTCTGTTGTGGATATGGTTTATGAAAGCTGCGATACAAATCCGGAGAATATTCTTTTTTCCGATCTTGAGAAAGCGCTGAATATATATGAAGGACAGCTTGGAGTGAGGTCGGGGAATATTCTTTACGAAAATTTTCATCTGGTCAACCAGCTTGACGAAGAAGAAAGCCTGGAACTGATTCCGCCCGGTTACAGAAAGTATTTCGATGTACCGCGGCAAGAGGAGGATATGAGGGAAGATATAAAATCATTGAAGGAAGAGTATAAAGTCAGACTAAAAAATGAGCGTTTTTGTAAAAAAAATATTGATCTGAGTTGAATTACGGGAAAAAATGAAAGTACTATAAATTTTTTACTCCCTGTCCTTTTGATGAAGAAGGACGGGGAGTTTTTTTGTAAAAAAACAAAAATTTACTACTACACAACGAAAAACACAACGACAAAAGAGAGCTGCGCTCTCCGGGTGAAAAATTGAATACATGTAAATTTAAGTAGTTAAAAGAAAGGATGTACGAAAATTATGAATAATTTAACTGATTCTACTAAATCCACAAAAATCAAACTGAGCGTCTTGAGCGGGAGTCGAGATGTAACTCCGGAAATATCACAGAAGGCCGGACGGCGCCTGGCTGTCGGTCGGTATGTGAGCGATAACGATCTAACCTCGGGAATGAATAATAACGACCTCATTATCGGCTGTTCCGGCAGTGGAAAGACAGGAGGCTATGTTATTCCGAATATACGGAGATGCCATGGCAGTATGGTCGTTACAGATACAAAAGGCCAGCTTTATCACAGGTTGAGTAAAGAGCTTTCAGATGCCGGATATAAAGTATACCTGCTCGATTTTATCAGACCGGAGCGTTCCATGGGCTATAATCCGCTGGATTACATCCAGAAGAAGACGGACAAATCTCAGACCGGACAGGATGGGCAGAACGGCAGCGCGTACTGTACAAGAGATATTGTATCACTGGCGCATATCCTGTGCCCGATCCGGCAGGATGACAGAGATCCGTTCTGGCAGCAGGCGGCTCAGACTGTGATTACATTCCTTCTTGCTTTTACACTGGAAGCGCTGGTTCCGGAAGAACATGATATGATCTCGGTTTTAAATCTGTTCCGCCAGCTGTGCGTTCCTTCTGGAAGGGCAGCAATCGAACAGTGGTGTATGGATAATCCGGCATCCTTTGCGGCAAAGAAATACGGAACATTCTGTGGTATCTATGAAGCGGATCGGACCTGGGCGTGTATACAGCAGTTTGCATCTGAGGCGCTGCAGATCTTTGATTATGAGGAGATTACGCCGATGTTCAATAACAAAGACAAATCAAAACTCCTTGACCTGCATATGATCGGCCGTGAGAAGACAGCGGTATTTCTGAATATCAGCGATACAAACCGGTATGCAGATCAGCTGGTAAATCTGTTCTATGTCCAGGCAATGCAGGTGCTCTGTGAAGATGCAGACAATATACGCCCCACGGGCCGTCTCCGGATACCGGTGCGTTTTATCCTGGATGATTTCGCTGCGAATGCATATATAGAAAACTTTGACAAGCTGATTTCTGTAATACGCTCGCGTAATGTCTCTGTCAGTGTGATTCTGCAGAATATGACACAGCTCTATTCTATGTATTCAGAAGCCGAGGCTTCCACTATACTGAATAACTGTGATCATATCCTCTATCTGGGCGGACAGGATATCCAGACAGCAGAGTATATCGGCATCCGTTCCAATAAGACGGCGGAAAATATTCTGCTTATGCCGCGCAATAAGGCGTATCTGCTTGAAAAAGGAAGTCGCGGCGAACTGGTCGATAAGATAAAACCCTATGCAGAAGATGCAAGAAAAGAACGAGACAAGCTGTAGGGCTTGTCTCGGGAAAAAACATAACACAGTGTCTTGAAAATTAGTGATAAGGAGAAGAAAAGATATGTACGAATCGCAATCACACAGAACATACGAAACCGGACAAGGCAGACGGCGATTAGCGGAGATTATGAGCATGACGTCTGACATTAAGGCGGAATATGCTGCCAAAGACGGGAACTACGAAGACGCTGCCAGATATAGAAGGGAGGCTGACTTCTGGAGATATCATTATTAAAAATTACTGAAAAGAACAATAGAATAAAAGTAAGTAAGAACCCGGTGCCAACGGCGCCGGGTTCCGATTTTTACAGTACAAAACGTCAGTTCTTCAGACAAAAATTGCAGACACAAATTTGTAATATCGACTGTTATATGGTGTTCCAATACTGACAACTAATATAGCTTTTTCAAATCTGGTTTCATTTTGGATTTTAAGATATTTACGGTCTGTTACAGACATATTTTTATACTCTGTTTCCTGATACTTGAAGCTGGCTTTTAGTTTAGTTTTTCCCTCCGTGTTCTCCTCTCGAGTAAAGACCAGATCGAATACCTCAACCATGATCAAAGAATACCCGACTGAATCCACTCGCGCCTCTGTAATGTATATATAATCATTTCCCAAAATATTTCTTTTTCTTTCTAATGGATGGATTTTCAGCACCTCATCAAGAGTCATTCTTCCGCTGATCTTAATCGGTGTATCCAAATCAAGTAAAACATTTTCCGGCTGGATACAATCATCACACATTTTCAGTATAGGCGCATCTATGACATCTAAAACTTCTACACTTCGACCATCTTCACAAATTAAAGCACTGTCTGATACAGCGCCATGACTTTCTTCGTTTTCTGTCACAAGTCTTACCCAGGCGCCATTACTCAGATCAATGCCTGCAACACAGTTATCTCCATATTTAGCCGATTTTGTTAATACTACCATCTTAATGTATTCCATAATGTATGAGTCTCCTTTGTTATATGTGGACAATTTTATCTCCTGATTCTTTACTTAAAGCTTCCGCCAGCAATCTCCTGTGACAGCATTCGGGCGTTGGTTCCGAACATAACAACAGTACATTATCATACTTAAGATATTTAGTTTTAAAAAGGTCTGAAACATTTCGCCTTTTTATTAACTCATTGTATTCAACCTCGTATTCTTCCCAACTTATTTGATTTTTTTTATACCGGTCCAGTATATCTTTCGTTGGCGCAAATGGAATCTCATGACTATATTCACAATTACAAATTTCTTTTAAGAAGAAACTTAGATCCCGTCCTTTTGTAAAACCTGCCAGTTGGGAGTGGTTATTCAATCTGACATCGATCAATATTTCTATATGATGTTCCCGGATTAAATTAAAAAAAACTTCTGCGCTCTTTTTTGTAAAACCCATTGTGAAAATCTGCATATCTGTTTTCTCCTTATACAATAGTTCTTTCTGTTTACTCTAAATGATAACCGATTTCTTTATTACGCTTCCGATAAGCTGATTTTATAATTTCTTCATCGTTTACGGGATCATTGTAATCAAATAACGATAACTGTGTTCTATCGGGGAAATATCTGTCTAATAACCGCCTGTCCAGTTCCTGCTGTGTTTGGAGCTTTCCATCTGGAAGAATATGTTGTACATCAATCCCCTCTAAAGAAAACGCCCTTGCCACCATAATAGCTCTATGACAATCAATGGGATCTTTTTCTGTGCACATTAATACAATGTTATTTCCTTTTTTTAATCCTAATTTTACATTTTCCATACCCGTGATAAATAAATCTGAACGGGATGTCTTTTCAAAGTCCAAATATCCTTCTTTACTGTATAAATCAGTATTATCTGGTCTTGCGCCAAAAAATTTACCCATAAAAAAGTATGTTATTCCTTCTGAGGCCAATGAATTCTCAAGCTGTTCCCTATTGAATGTCTCGGCATATTTTGAATATGGAGTGCTTCTTACATCAAGCAAATAATTTATCTCAAACTTTTTTAACAAATTTGCAAAATATTCAAATTCATATCGGGAATGACCAATCGTATATAACAATCCCATTATTACACGTCACCTCTTACGTTGTGTTTCTGTTTTTGATCTTTAATTTTACCACATTATCGGCTGCTTATCCACCGGAAATAACCATAAACGTATACCTGTCAGAGACAGAATGTGATATACTTAACATTATGAGAAAAAGCGACAAATTGGACAATCAGAAAAATACAGGAAAACAAGGAGGAAAAAAATATGCTGACAAAACCGGAAGCCGGATGGACAGAATTTCATCTGGAGGGAACACATACATATACGCTGAGTTATACGGACCGCATTGCGTCGGACTGGATGGGGCAGGCGATACACGGACTTGAAACCATGCTTCCATTCTGTGTGAAGGGCTTTCTGGAACCAGGACGGGTCTTATGTACGGTTAGCTACTGGAACTGTCATGTTATATACGGATCCGATGGTTCGGAACCGCTGAGCAAAAGTTATACGGACTGGGAAATTTCCCATACAAGTATGCTGCAGTTCTGCAAATATCTCAGCCATGATATCGAGGAGTATTTTGATGAGTGGGTTTTGTTTGACTGCGGCTCCTATGAGGAGAATATCGATCTGATAGATCGGGATTATATGGAGGAAGTAAGAAAAGAACTGACCGGAAAACTGGCGCGTTTAAAAGAACTGATCTCTGAAAAGGAGTGTCTGTTTAAAGAAGGTCAACATTTTATGTGATAAGACAGGGGGATGGGCAGATGCAGATGTACGAAGCTTTGGAGCGTTACAAGAGAGAACTCAAAGATGAACTGGAAAACGGTTCAGCAGCCACAAAGCACTGGGAAAATATAAAGTGCAGGCTGGACTGCATAAAATATTTTCAAAAAGACGGGAACCCGGATGTTTCCGGCTTTATTGCCCAATTAGAGGCAGACCCGGGGTATGTGAATGCTTTGGCGGCTGTGACGGATACGAATAAAGATTATTTTATAAATGTACTGAAGTCTGTCAGAAAGGATCCCGAGAAAGCGGAAAAAGCATTTGGCACATTGTTTGATGAAACTTGTGACATGTGGGATCGGATTGAAGGATTTCAGAAGGATATGCGTCAGTTCCCCCGTATCTCCGGAGGTGATTTCTGGTCCGACAAGAATTATACTTCAGAGACGGCGGCCAGTATTTATCTGTGGCTTTATTGCCCGGAAAAGTATTATATCTACAGATTCTGGGAGGCACAGACGATTTCGAAAGCGCTTGGAGAAAAGGAGCGTTTCAGGATCGGAGCGGACAGAGAAAATATAAAAAGCTGTTACCGCCTGTATGATGAGATCAGGGAAGAGATCATCGGAGACAGAGAGTTGACCGGACTGCTTGAACGGCAGGATGATTATGGGAAATATGACAAGGATTGGCGTATTCTCACCGCAGATATAGTATCAGCATTCAGCATGTATGCCGCAGATTCAGAGGATAAGATCGAGATAACGAAACGCTTTTTTGACAGTTTGTCTGTGGATGACTGGCTTCGGGTAATGGAAGACGAAGATGTGTTTACACAGGATAATATAAAAGTATTGATGTATCTGAAGCACAAGGAAGAATGGCAGCGCAGGGGGTTCGTCGGACTTACCAGGGAGTATCAGAAAAAATATAATAACAATACAGATATTTTCACTGCGGGCGGAGCGCTTATGTGGCGGCTCGTGCATAAGGCCGGAAGTCCGGCTCCAAAGCAGAACGGCGAGTCCGGCATACAGCTGGTTCTGTACATTGAAAGCGATAATGACGGTGAAGTTACATACAGACTGAGAGACTCACTTGTCAGAGCGCTTAATGCGTTGGAATACACAAAAGAGGATTTCCTTTCGGATGTATATATGGGTGATCAGGATCATACAGCATTGGAGAAATATGAGGAGTTAAAAAACATCCTGATAAGGAAGAAAAATATTGTCCTTCAGGGTCCGCCCGGAGTGGGGAAAACTTTTATGGCCAAAAGGCTTGCCTATTCAATGACAGGATGGAAGGATGATGAACGGATCCGGTTTGTCCAGTTCCATCAGAACTATACCTATGAGGACTTTGTGATGGGATACAAGCCGGATGGAGACGGCTTTAAGCTTAAGGAAGGTATATTTTATAAGTTCTGTAAAAAAGCTGCAGGTGATCCTGATCGTAAGTATTTCTTTATCATCGATGAGATCAACCGGGGCAATATCAGCAAGATATTCGGAGAGCTGCTGATGCTGATCGAGAAGGAGTACCGTGGGGAAAAGATCACGATGGGTTATACGGGTAAGGAATTTTCTGTTCCGGAAAATCTTTATATTATAGGGATGATGAATACGGCGGACAGAAGCCTGGCCATGCTCGATTATGCCCTGAGGAGAAGGTTCAGTTTTTTTGACGTTAAGCCGGGATTTGATTCGGAAGGTTTTAAAATACATCAGGATAGACTGGAAAATAGGCATTTTAACGGCGTGATTAAAGAACTGAAAAAACTAAATGATGAGATTAGAAAAGATCCGCTGCTGGGCCCGGGATTCTGCATCGGACACAGCTATTTTTGTGACTGTACTCCTGAGAAATGTACGGATGAATGGATCCGTTCGGTACTGGATTATGACATTTTCCCCATGTTGAAAGAGTACTGGATTGATGATGAAGACGACAGAAGATTTAAGAATTGGAAAAAAAGTTTTAAAGATGTGTTCGAACAAACAGAAAAAAGCTAATATCTGGATAAAAAATATCTATTACATGCTGGCCTATGTCTGTGACGCCCTGACATTGTCGGAGTTTAAAAATATGGAAAAGGAAGAGGACTTTGAGAACATTTATGATATGTTTGCCTCCGTGCTGGAACAGAGGATCTCATTTCAGCTGAGACGAGGACTGCACAGGGAATACCGGAGTAATACTGAAGAGATGACGGTGGTGCGCGGAAAGCTGGATATGCCCGGAACAGTTCGTAATCGGATTCAGAGGCGCTACACAGTGACCTGTGAGGTGGATGAATTTTCGGAAAATAATCTTTTCAATCAGATCATCAAAACAACCGCTTTTCTACTACTGAAACGGTCGGAAGTGGACAGACGATATAAAAGCAGACTGAGGCAGAAAATGATGTATTTTAATAATGTGGATCGCATTGATCCGAAACTGATCCGCTGGAACAGCATTCAGTATGACAGGAATAATCGGAACTACCGTCTGCTGATCGAACTGTGCAGATTTATTATAGACGGGATGGTGCTTCCGACAAAAAGGAATGGCGATTTCAGTCTGCCTTCCCTGAAGGAGGCTGTCGGATACTGGAAAGATAATGATAAGATGAATCAACTGTACGAGGCATTCGTGCGGAATTATTACAGAAGGGAATATCAGGGAACTCCCGGATTTTCTGTCGATGATGAGTGGATGGAATGGCAGGGTGACATAAAGGGAAACAGGAAGGCGGCATGGAGGCTGCCGAAGATGCACACGGATATCACACTGACCTGCGACAGGAAGGACGGCAGAAAAATACTGATCATCGATACCAAGTATTATCACGGGATCCGGAAAAAGGATGAGAAGGAAAATAAAAATACAACAGACAGTGCTGACAGACCCCGTATCCATGAGGACAATATTTATCAGATATTTGCCTATGTGAAAAACAAGGAGGAGATGGAACGAAGATACCGTGTGAAAAATAAGGAAGAGACGAAAGGAAGCCCCCGGAAAGACAAAGTAAGCGGGCTGCTTTTATATGCCAGAACGAATGAGGAAAATGTTCCCGAGAATATAAAGTACGATCTGATCGGCAGCACGATCGGGCTGGATACGCTGGATCTGAATACGGACTTTAAAGAGATATGCAGGCAACTGGAAAAGATCGTCTGCGACAGCGACTATCTGTATTCTGATATCAGGAAGCAGAAGAGGTGAAAGCATGGGGTACGAGAACGACGACCTGCTGGAGGATATAAAAGAATATTTCCCCTGGTTTGACAGCTTCAGAGAAGGGCAGGAAGCGGTGATCCGGTCGGTCTTAGCGGGCCGGGATGTGCTGGCTGTCATGCCTACGGGGAGCGGTAAATCTGTCTGCTATCAGTATCCGGCAATGAAACTTCCGGGAATTACACTGGTTGTATCGCCGCTGATCGCACTGATGCAGGATCAGGTTGAGCATCTTCGGGGAGACGGGATAAAGGCCGCATGTCTGAACAGTGCGGTTCCATCCAGGGAGCGCCAGAGGATCATGCAGGAAGCGGATGACGGCAAATGTAAACTGATCTATGTATCGCCGGAGAGGCTGGCGTCTCCGGAATTTATACGTTTCGCAAGAAGGGAGGAACTCTCCCTTCTTGTTGTGGACGAGGCACACTGTATTTCGCTGTGGGGATATGATTTCCGTCCGGATTATCTGAGGATCCCGGAATTCCTTAAGCAGGTGGGGAAACGACCGGCAATCGCGGCGTTTACGGCTACGGCGTCTCCACGCGTAAGGGCTGAGGTGCAGGAGGAGCTGGGGCTTACAGATGCATTTTGCGTCGACACCGGACACCGTAGGGAGAATCTGTGTCTTTCCGTCCGGCGCTATAAGTCGGAGGGAAGGAAGCGCCAGCACTTGTACCGGTATGTGGAGACGCACGGGGAACAGACAGGGATCGTATACTGTGCAACTACGGAGGCTGTTGACGATCTGTACGAACGCCTGAATGACAGAGGGTATCCGGCGGCAAAATATCACGGAAAACTCTCAGGAGCGGAGAGAAAAGAGAATATGAAGGCGTTTATGTCCGGAGAGAAGAAAGTTATGGTGGCGACGAATGCTTTTGGCATGGGAGTGGATAAGGAGGACATTCGATATGTGATCCATTTCCATATGGCAAAGGATCCGGAGAGCTATGCTCAGGAGATCGGCCGGGCAGGCCGCGATGGAAGAGACTCAGAGTGCATTCTGTATTATGCACCCCAGGATGAGGGTGTATTTCGGAGGATACTCGGTCAGAAGCGCTCGGACAGTCTGCAGAGACTGGACGGCGAGGCGGCGGACTTTTTGTTCCGGACGGGTATGAAGCGTTTTCAGGCAATGGCGGAATATGCAAGAACAGGTGTGGGAAACGATACAGATACGCTTCAGGAATGGCTGGGTGATTATCTTACCGGGAAGACCGGAGAAAATGAAACGGACAGAGAACTGGAGGAAGAAGGCGAGCGGATCAGACAGTCAATCCGGGAAGCGCGCCGGGATATCCAGGAGCTGTATACGAATGAAACGAAGATGGCGCAGCAGATACGAAAAGGGCATTACACTCCGGGAGTTAACGAAGAGATACGGATAGACAGGAAGAATGGCAGTCCGCTTGTGCATATATTCTGCCTGAGCGGCAGGCTGAGCTATTTTGACATGATGGTGGCGGATGCGGTTTATACCCTGTATTTTCTGGGAAAGAAAAAGATCTACATAAAAAATATTCTGGAACTGCTGTCAGGGGATCCGTCTGCCACGCTGAAACCAGAGAGGGGCGGCACTGAAGGGGAAAAGCAGGATAAACGCACGATGTTTGCGGAAAGTCTGGAACGAATGGCCCATACGGACATTTATATCAGCAGGAAACGGGGGCCGTTCGGGTCGGTCTTTGCGGATGAGAAGGAGCAGACGGAATTAAGAGGCGCGTTTCTTCCGATCCAAAAAGAGGGAAAGAACGGATACAGGATCACAGATGTTCCCCCGCTTTACCGGTATGCAGAACTGACGGGCAGTCAGTTTTATAAGATTCCACGGAACTGGCTTTTCATCAGGAATGAGAAGGCAGCCAAGATGCCAAACTCCATAGAAAACCTGGAACTCCGTCATTTTCTGGCACGGCGGATCCAGCTTATCATGAGACACTGTACACAGGAAAAAATGGGATGGAAACCGCGGATCCGGCTGCAGCGGGGAGAAAGGGAACAACCGGGCATGTATGAGATTCTGGATATAGAGTTCCCGGATGATCCGTACCGGAAGAAAAGAAAACGGGAGACTATTGAGAAAAAGATCTGTACGATCCTGGAATACTATAAGAGATACTGTGTATATGGCGTGAGCGGATATAAATTCTATGAAGATGAATACACAGGCGGGGAAGAGGGAAATATCAGTCTGGGTATCCAATTCTTCCTTTAAAAATGAGCGTTTTTGAAAAAATAATATCGATTTGAGTTTAGTTACGGGGAATGTTCTAAACACTATAAATCCTTTATCCCTGTCCTTTTTACAAGGGCAGGGATTTTTGTATGCAAAAAAAGGAAAAAGGATTTGCCCACAACAAAACTAAAAAACTAAATGAAAGCTTCGCTTTCCGAGTGAAATTATGAGTATATGAGTAATGAGTAAGTAGAGTATAGAGTAAATCTGTTCTCTCATCGTTACTATCTGTTATTCGGTCAGTACTACCAAAAAAAGAAAGGAGGCAGCGGTTATCATGTTATACGCTTGCGCTATGGTAGGTTACATCTATTCTTTTGTACAATTTGTAAAAATGTGTGCATTCTTATTCACTGACTCTGTGGCTATCCGTGTTTACGATAAGTCTTACCGAGACAGCGATCCAAGAATGGCCCGCCTGAAAAGATCTTACAAGGCATTCGGTAAGATGCTCCTTGGGGCTCTTGTTGCTACAGGCTTTATGATGCTTACATTCTAGCATACCTGTCGGAGAAAGGAGGTGAGTTCCCGTTTGTACAAAGGACAGAAACTCAGCATAAAGACATTTCAGAGTAATCATTCATTTACATTCATAGAGGATATGGAGACGATCCTGAGACTCACTAAGGAGCTGCTGGATATGCCGCTCTGCAAAGTCTACCATCCTGTATGGACCGAGCCTGACTTTTCGCCTGCCATATATCTGGGAGAGATTTACTGTGAAGACGGGGTGCTTCCGGCGGAATGCAGTGGGAGGCTTGACACACTCAGCTATGCGGAAGCGCTGGCGCTTCTCAGGGCAGACCTGGATCTTCCTGAGAGACGAAAGAAGCTGGAGACAGAGGGTTTCATAGATGCGCTGCTCAGGATGTATGTGTATCTGTATGTAGGCTACCTGAAAAAAGGCAACAGCAAATAACTTAGCAAATAATTTAGAAAGGAGATATGCAATGCAGGACTTATCATTAAAAAGCCTGGCTGTAGATGCAGCTATGCATAAGGGAACAGATATGAGCAGGAAGAAAAAGGAAGCCGGCCAGGCCCTGAGCAGTATTATCTTCGGGGTTACAGAGGAGAGGGGGGCGGAGAGTGTTCCGGAACTGTTCCTGAATATCAGCTTGAAGAGATTCTATGCTGTAATGTTCAAAGGCTGCCTGATGGCAAGCCGGGGGCGAAATCCGGAAAGAGCAGCGAGATATAAGAAGATTTATTCGATGATCACATTGTCTGTTCCGGGCGCAGAACGGATGACCATCGGTCAGTTCCTGCGATACATCAACGAGGAGTGTATGAACAGGGAGTGTCCTGAGGGCATAGATAAAAAGCAGTATATACAGGATATCAGCAAAGGAAAACATCTGGCAAAGCTCTTTTTCGTAGATACGTTTGAGCCTATCTTAAACAACTACAAGCTGAACTGTGAATCCGTAGTCTCGAAATTATGTTCCTGAAATCAGAAAAATTCAAAGAAAAGAAAGGAGGGCATTACACATGCTCATTGTACCTAACATTATTGAAGAAACATCCAAAGGGATCCAGTCATTTACGATACAGGACTCCATGCTCAGAAACAGGGAGATCTTCCTGACAGGAGAAATTAATGAGGAATCTGCAACAGAGATCATCAGACAACTGATGTATCTTGAGAGCAGATCTTCGGATCCGGTCACCCTGTATATCAGCAGTCCGGGCGGCAGCGTTATGAGCGGCATGGCAATCTACGACTATATCGGTGTGATGCAGTCGAAGGTAAATACGGTCTGTATTGGCCTGGCGGCCAGTATGGGGGCAATTCTGTTCCTGGCAGGTGCTGAGCGGATGATCCTGCCGCACTCGAAAGTGATGATCCACGATCCGTCTTACGGCGGCAATGCCAGTATAGCCGGACAGAAGCCGCTGGAGATACAGGAACAGCTCAATAGTCTGATGAAAACACGGCAGATCCTTGCCGACGTGATCGTTGCGCGGACCGGCATGTCCAGAAAGCGCGTGCTGAATCTCACAAAGAAAGATTCCTATTTTGATGCCGAAGAGGCCGTCAGGGAAGGGCTGGCGACGCGGATACTGGATAGCGCTGTGACTTCGGACGGGTTCAGGAAGGTTCAGACCGAAGACACGCCCTTTTAGAAGAAGCAGAGGTTAAAGACCCACGCCATGAGGCGTCGGGTCGCCTTTTTGACTGTTTTTGCAATTGTTCAAAAATAATAAAAAAGACAGAAAATTTATAGATTTTTAATAAAATGATTGACATATAAAATGACGGATGTTATCATATGAAAAACATAGTAAACCGTTTTACTAGAGGAACAGGAGGAGATTCAAATGAAAAAATGGAACAAACTGACAATTTTCTTGATCCCTATCGGAATTGCTGTGAATGTTGTGGGCGGACAGCTTGCTCTCATGCTTAAGCTCCCGGTCTTTCTCGATTCGATCGGAACATTTGTGGTAGCGGCTCTTACGGGAATCGGACCAGGTCTGATCATCGCCATTGGCACTCAGCTTATCAATGCGATCACGACGCCTACGGTACTGGCTTATATCGAAATTGGTATGTTGTTTTCTGTATGGTCATTCCTGTTTGCAAAAGGAGGAATTTATAAATCCCTCTGGAAATCAGCTCTGTGCGGCGTAGGCGTTGCGGTTGTCGACTGCTGCCTTTCTGTTCCGACAACAGCGTTTTTCCTTGGCGGATTTGCAGGAACCGGAGCAACGACTATTGCAGCCGGACTGATGGCAGCGGGATGGGGTGTATTCCCTGCAACATTTGTCAGTGAACTTGTAAGCGAGACGGCGGATAAGGTCGTATGTATGATCATTATCTTCTTTGTACTGAAGGCGATTCCGGACAGATTAAAAGTAAAACTGCCGAATGCAAGATTTTTTGTCAAAGACGTAGAAGGATAGAGGAATTACATGGATAATAGAACATTTGCAAATCAATTTCTGGAACCAAAACGGTCGGGAAATATTGTAAGAGACCTGAATCCGTTAAGCAAATTGAATATTTTTATTTTACTTGGATTAAGCGCGTTTTTTGCAGGTGACTATCGCTATGGCTTTGGAGTTGTGATATTGCTTTTTGTCGTAGCCCTGGCAGCGCGTCGTATGAGATCTTATCTGAAGGTTTACTGGAAAGTTTTGCTCTTGTTCGGAGTGTTCTTATTTGTTATCAAAGCGGCATTTTCTCCGGGAGAGCAGATCATCTGGCAGAAGTGGGGAATCCATATTTCGGTGGAAAGCATTCAGGCAGCGCTTGTCCTGACCTCGGGAGTACTTGCTTTCTGCGGGGCGGTCATTATGTTTGTGCAGACAACAGAATGGTGTGATCTGACTTACGCTCTGGAAAAGAAAGGCCTTTCTCACACAGCGTCATTTGTGATCCTTTCCTCGTTTCAGACAATCAGCGATCTCGGGGTAAACGCCCATGTGATCATGGATTCTCAGAAAGCGCGGGGCATTGAGACAGAAGGAAATCTGATACAAAGAGTAAAAGCGTACATACCGGTGATGGGGCCGCTTGTCTTAAATGCCATCGCCAGTGTGGAAGAGAAGTCTATAGCAATGGATGCAAGGGCGTTTTCTGCGAAAGGAACCCACACATACCTGATGGAATTACCGGAAGTCAAGACCGGCGAAAAAGCTGTAGTGATTGTTGTTGACATATTATTTATACTTCTGGTCGTATGGAGGATCGTCACATGGCTTATATAGAATTAAAAGATGTAACATATACATATCCGCTGACGAAAGAACCGGCCCTGAAGAATATAACGTTCTCTTTTGAGCGGGGAAAATTCTACGGGATCATCGGAGAAAATGCGGGAGGAAAGACAACTCTATGCAATCTTCTAAGGGGCCTTATCCCTCATTTTTACAAAGGAAAACTGGAGGGAGACGTGCTGATTGACGGGGAAGATATCCGAACCCTCGATATGGATGAACTTTCAACACAGATGGGATACATTTTTCAGAATCCGTTTACGCAGATCAGCGGGGTGAAGAAAACAGTTTTTGAGGAGATCGCTATGGGAATGGAGAATCTCGGAGTTCCCAAGGAGCAGATGATAGAGAAGGTGTTTGAGATAGCAGAGCTTTTGAAGATCGAGGAACTGCTTCAGAATGATCCCAACGCGCTCTCCGGAGGCCAGAGACAGAAAGTTGCCTTTGCGTCTATCATAGCGATGGATACAGATACATTCGTTATAGACGAACCCACATCTCAGCTTGATCCTGACGGTACAGCGGCTATTTTTGAGATTATTCATAAACTCAAGGAGCTGGGCAAGACGATTATTCTGGTAGAGCACAAGATTGACCTGATAGCACAGTATGCAGATGAGATATTGGCGCTGGAGCACGGCGAAGTGGCTGCCAAAGGAAGTACGAAAGATGTACTTTCCGATTTTTCGCTTCTTGATCGAGGCGTGATGCTGCCGCATACGGCTCTGTTCTATAAAGAATTTACCGGAAGAGGGCATACAATGGAGTCTGTGCCGGTCACAAAGGATGAATGTATTGACCAGTTAAAACCCAGATTATTATAGAGACAGGAGGAGCAGAGGATATGGATCAGATCGTATTAGATCATGTGAGTTTCCGCTATCCGAACGGTTTTCTGGCCAATGAGGATCTCAATCTCACGATCAATCAGGACGAGCGGGTAGCCATCGTAGGACAGAACGGCGCTGGTAAGACAACGGCGGTAAAGCTGATGAACGGCCTGAATAAGCCGACAGAGGGTACGGTACATATAAACGGGATGGATTCAAAAGATTATACTACGGCCCAGATTGCAAAATATGTGGGATATGTGTTTCAGAACCCGGATGACCAGATCTTTAATCAGACGGTATATGACGAGATCGCATATATGCCGAAATACTATAAATGTGACGAAAAAGAAGTGAAAAGACGTGTGGACGAGGCGGTTGACGTAATGGGAATCAGGGAGTTCTTAAAGAGCAATCCGTATGAGATACCTTATACGATCCGAAAGTTTGTAGCTATTGCGTCTATCCTTGCGGTGTATCCTAAGTATATGATTCTGGACGAGCCGACGGCAGGCCAGGATATAAAGGGAACAAAGGTGCTGGAGGAGCTTCTCGACTATCTCAGCGAGAAGAAGATCGGCGTCATCACAATCACTCATGATATGGAATTTGTAGCGGATAATTTTAAGCGCGTGGTCGTCATGGCGCACAAGCACATTATCGCAGACGGGAGCGCGAAGGAGATATTTTCCCAGGATCGCGTGATCGAGGAGAGCAAGATCAAGCGTACGGAAATGGGAATCATAGGAGCAGAGCTGGGGCTGGGCAAGGATATCCTGAATCCCGGGGAACTGGCGGATGCAGTTGAGAACAGATTAAGGAGTTAACGGCTTATGGAGAAGAATTACAGTAAACTGATCGAAGAGACAGTTGAGAAAAATAAACAGAAATATATTGACCATTTGCTGAAACTTGTGAGCATCGATACCCATGATATCGGTCACGGGATCGAAGGCGGTCTGGAAGGAAATGGTCAGGAATACCTGATACAGGTTTTTGAGGAACTGAATGCGGATAAGATCGAGAAAGATCCGTTGAAAGAAGAATCCATTTTAAAGTGCAATGAACTTTACGGTGAAGGAAACACCGGGCATAATTACGATAACCGGTTTAACGTATATGCAAAGATCAAGGGAAAATCCGACAAATCTCTGCTGTTTAACGGACATATCGACCATATGCCGGCTGATAATCTGGAGAACTGGAAGATCGATCCTCTGAAGCCGGAAGTAATCGATGACAAGATTGTAGGTCTTGGAGTGGCGGATATGAAAGCCGGACTGATGGCAGGGATCATGGGCAGTATGGTCTTAAGAGATGCGGGAATTGATTTCCCTGTGACCGTGAAATATGCCTCTGTCTGTGACGAAGAAGGCGGAGGAAACGGTTCTCTCTGTGCGGCCATGAGCGGTGTAAAAGCGGATGCTGTAGTTGTCTGCGAGCCGACGAACTACGAACTGATCGTAGCACACATGGGATGGGTGTTCTTTCAGGTGGAGGTGTCAGGGATCGCAGTGCATTCCGGGCTGAAGCTGGCAGGAGTGAATGCCATTGAGAAAGCGTATCTGCTGATGGAAGCTATCGATAAGCTGGAACATAAGTGGCTGTTAAAATACAAACATCCTCTCCTTCCGCCGCCGTCCAGCAATGTAGGCGTGATCTACGGAGGAGAAGCCGGATCCACGATACCGGATTACTGCTGTTTTAAGACATGCGTTCACTATCTGCCGAATATTATGAGCAGGGAACAGGTGATACATGAATATACCGAAGCTATCTATGAACGGTGCAGAGGCGATGAGTGGCTCAAAGACCACATGCCGAAGATATCTACGTATCAGATGGGAAATCCATTTGAGATGGAACTGGATCATCCGTTTGTCGGGGCATTTCGCGATGCATATAAGGATGCGCTCGGGAGAGACGTGAAGCTTGTAGGTTCACCGGCGGGATGCGATTCCAGAACATGGCACAACATTGTAAAATGCCCGACTCTTCAGTACGGGCCCGGTTCACTGGAGCAGTGCCATGCGATAAATGAATTTGTGACTGTAGATCAGTACCTCGATGCGATCAAAATATATGCAAATCTGATCATGGAGTGGGCGGATACGGATGCATGACCAGCCCGTGCAGTGACCGGGAAACCGGCCGGGATGAGATTTTCCTGCCGGAGAGAGGAGAGAAAATACAGTGGCAGCGGAATTATCAGAAAAATATTTTCAAATGCAGGATCTGTGCCGGGCGGCGATGGAGTATGCAAGAGAAATTGTAAAACCGGGAATGAATCTGAGAAAATTCAGGGCAATGTGCGAGCAGTATCTGCTGGATAACGGAGCGGATTCATTCTGGTGGGATAATATCGGAGCATTTATATTTTCCGGCGATGAGACGGCGGTCTCTGTATTGCCGGACAGGTATGAGGCTTCCGATAAATGCATAGAGGATAATGATATTATCACTATTGATCTGAGCCCTCAGAGAAACGGTGTATGGGGAGATTACGCCCGGACGATTATTCTTCAGGATGGAAAAGTGGTGGAAAATATTTCAGATATCCGTCAGGAAGAATGGAAAAACGGGCTCCTTATGGAAGAACTTCTCCATAATACTCTGGTGGATATTGTAAATGAAGATATGACTTTTGAAGAACTGCATGAAAGAATCAATACTCTGACAGAAGAGAAAGGGTATGTGAACCTGGACTGCCTGGGAAATTTCGGGCATTCCATCGCGGAGCGGGATGAAGACAGGATCTACAGCGAGAAAGGAAATAAAGCCAGGCTTTCTTCTGTAGCAATGTTTACGTTCGAGCCGCATATCAGTCTGCCGGGATCAAAATACGGTTTCAAGAAAGAAGATATCTATTACTTTAGCGACGGCAGGTTAAAGAGAATGTAAATATGGAGGTTTGTGATGAAAAGAGTTTTACTGGCAGGGGAATCCTGGATGAGTTATACAACACATGTGAAAGGATTTGATTCCTTTTATACTTCAACATATGAGACAGGGGAAAAGTGGCTGAAAGCTGCTCTTGAGAAGGGCGGCTACGAGGTGGATTTCCTTCCGAACCATCTGGCCAATGATGAGTTCCCGTTTACGATGGATGAGATCAGGAAGTATGACTGTGTGATACTTTCGGATATCGGGGCAAATACGCTTCTGCTTCCGGGAGCGACATTTGCCAGAAGTGAAAAGAAACCGAACAGAGCGAATCTGATCCGTGATTACGTCCTTGAAGGCGGAGCGCTGGTCATGGTCGGCGGATATCTTACATTCTCCGGTGTGGATGCAAAAGGCAAATGGCATGATACCGCCGTACAGGAAGTGCTCCCGGTGGAAGTTCTGACTGTGGATGACCGTATGGAGCACTGCGAAGGGGTCACTCCGAAAGTTGTGAAAGCCCATGAAGTGCTTGAGGGAATACCGGATACATTTCCCGACATACTGGGATATAACAAGACAATTGCAAAAGAAGGCGCGGAAGTTGTGGCGGAGGTAGAGGGCGATCCGTTTATTGCGGTAATGCAGTGTCAGAAGGGCCGATCGGCGGTTGTGACGACAGACTGCGCTCCCCACTGGGCTCCTGAAGAATTCTGTGAATGGGAATACTATGACAAACTCTGGCAGAACATTGTAAACTGGGCGACTTCTTGACTTTTCCCGGCCGTCCTGCCAAAATATAGTAAAAAGCAAGACGTGGGGGAAGTTTTCTATATGCGGAGTACATTGAAGGATATAGCAAGGCGGGCGGGCTGTTCTGTGACAACTGTCTCGCTTGTGCTGAACAATAAAGCGCATTCGATTCCGGATAATACAAAGAAAAAGGTGATGGATGCGGTCAGGGAGCTGGAATACAGGCCGAATCAGCTGGCGGTGGGGTTGATCAAGAAGCAGACAAAGACCATTGGGCTTGTGATATCAGATGTGAGCAATAATTTTTTCGCCACGCTGACAAAAGGCGTGGAGGATGAGTGTCACAGCCAGGGATGGAATCTGATTCTGTGCAATACCGGCGATCACCACGAAAGGGAAATGGAATATATCCAGACTCTGGATGACAAAGGCGCTGACGGGATTATATTGTGCTTCGCAAAAGAAGACGATGTGAAACGGGTAAAGGAGACGGCCGGACTTCTGAATCAGCTTGGTGTTCCCCATGTGATGGTTGACCGATATGTGGCGGAAGTGGAAGGCTACTATGTGTCTGTAGACCATGAGAAGGGCGGATATCTGGCAGGCAGATATTTGACCGATATGGGTCACCGGAAGATCGGATGTATCACGGGACCGGACAATCTGGAAGATTCCCGGGCCCGTACGGCCGGCTTTAAGCAGGCCCTGGAAGAGGCCGGCGTTCCTTATGATCCCGAATATATCTATGAGGGAAACTACGATATAACAAGCGGCGGTCAGGGAACGGATTATCTGATGAAGAAAGGTGTTACGGCTATTTTCGCCTACAATGAATTGTCTGCGTATGGAGTTTACCGTCAGATCAATCAGACCGGCGGCAGGATTCCCGAGGATATTTCCGTGGTAGGATATGACGATGTGGGATTTACCGATATTCTTCATCCTGCCATGACCAGTATCAGACAGCCGGTTTATGAGATGGGAAGAGAATCTGTCCGGCAGATGATCAGTATTATCAAGGAGAAGTCTGCAGAGAGAAAAAAGGTCCAGTTTGAACCGGAACTGGTGATCCGGCAGAGCGTGGCGGACTTAAGAGCATAAGGCTGGTGAGTATATGTATAGAAATAAACTTCCGTTACAGGAACAGAAACTGGCACATGTAAGAAACAGTGTCATGCATGACGTATATAAAGATATTGAAGACAACGGCCGCCTGATTTTAAGAGGCGGCCGTATTACAGATCCGAGGAATCAGACGGAAGAGGAAGGAGACCTGGTGATCCAAAACGGCGGGATCTGCCAGGAGGGGGGATCGGTCATGCCGGAAAAGGGAGACCGGATCATCGACTGTGAAGGTCTTATCGTTATGCCGGGTCTTATCGATATGCATCTGCACCTGGGGGATCTTTTTGAGGTGAGTACGGATCCTGTATTCTGCGCTGCTCAGGACGGGGTTACGATAGGGCTGTCGCCGGGAGCCGGCAACACGTTTATGTCTCCGTCTCTTCTGGGAGCAGAGATAGACAGAGGGCTTCCGGTCAGCTGCGGAGTCTATCTGGGCGCTGCAAACGTGCTGGGAACATGCATGACTACAGAAGAGCTGATACAGATGTTCCGTGGCGAGATAGATCCGGAAATACTGTCGGAAAAAATGACACGCAACAGTATCACAAATACGACAGCAGCCCTTACAGTGGGGATTAAGGATCACATGGGGCATTTTATCCTTTCAGATGAGAATATTGACAGGATCTACGAAATCACTTCCCGGGCAGGGCTGGTCTTTATGTCACACACACAGGATCCGGAACACGCGGAGAGGCTTGTATCCCTGTCGAACGGAAGACCGCTGCACCTGGGCCATGTGACGGCGGCAGGATGCGGAACGCACGGGGATCCGGTGGAAAGTCTGCAAAGAGTACTGGACCTGATCGACGGAGAACAGATCACAGGAGAGTTTGTCACCACTATGCTCCGGTCCGGCAGAGGATCCAGAGAGGGAATCCTGATGTCGGAGAAGGCTCAGCAGCTCGCTTATGACGCTCTTCGGGAAGGCAGGGTGAATATCTTGATCTCCGACGGTCAGAATCAGGCGACGATGAAGGGGTTCGGAGATACAAGAGACAATATTCCTGCTATTCTGGAACTGGCGGAGGCTGGAGTGCTGACCATGAGCCAGGCGGTGGCGGCAATGACATGTAATCCTGCAAAACTGCTGGCAAAAAGGCTTCATAATAAATGGTGGACAGAAAAGACGGGGCATCTCGGCGCAGGCGCTCTGGCCAACGTTACAGTTGTGGATCCCACTGATAAGCTTGCCGTGTATACGATCGTAAACGGCAGAATCGTGTCATTTGAAAACAGAATTGTACGAAGCGGAATGGGAGCAGGCGGCTGGGTCAGCAAATTCGGCATGGTGAAGAAGACCGGCGTCGGAGATCTGGCGATGTTCTCGGATATCCGCTGATAAGAAGAGTGAAAATATGAGAGAAAAAAACAATTGGACGCCTTCTGAAAAGAGATGCGGGGAAATGATGGCGTCTCTGGTGAGCATCAATACCTGTCAGCCGGAGGGAAATGAAGAGCGGCTGACAGACTGGATCATTGAAAGACTGCCCCGGAAAGCGGAGTACACCCGAATCAGTCATGGAGGCGGAAGGGCTTCACTGGTAGTAAAAATAGCCGGAAGATCAGAGAAAGGCGGCGTGGCCCTGATCGGCCATATAGATACCGTGACCTGCGGCAATGTGAATGAATGGAAAGATCCGCCGCACCAGGCGGTCATAAGAGAAGGAAAACTCTATGGACGCGGTGCAGCGGATATGAAGGGCGGAGATGCTGCCATGCTTCTTGTGATGGAACAGCTCTGCGGCGAAGAGATCTGTCTGGAGAAACCGGTATACTTCTGCTTCACGGCAGATGAGGAAAACCAGGGCATCGGGATATGTGCCGTGGCGGACGGCGGCTTTTTGAAAAATGTGGATGAGGTTCTGATCTGCGAGCCGTCGGACAGCCGGATCAGCATCTGTGAGAAAGGCGCGCTCTGGCTGTCTGTTTCTGTGACCGGAGTTTCTTCCCATGCATCCCGGCCGGATCTTGGAGTCAATGCAGTGGAGGCCGCATATACATTTGCAGAACAGATCAAGCAATATATCAATGAGAAAGAGACGCATCCGATCCTCGGGGCGGCAACGGCATCTGTGACAAAGCTTACAGGAGGAATCATGACGAATATGATCCCTCCTCATGCGGAACTGGAAATGGACATTCGAACGGTTCCAGGGATATCACACAGTGATATTCTTGCGTATGCAAAGACAAGTGCGGAGAACCTGAAGGAAAGATTTCCGGGGATCAGGATGGATATTTTGGTGATGAATGACAGACCCGCGGTAGAGACGGAAGAAGATAATGCCTGTGTAAAACGCATTTTGAAGCTGGCCGATGAGATGGGGATGGACCCGGCTCCCCGGGGCACGTATTTTTATACAGATGCATCTCAGCTGATACCGAAGCTTCCGGTGCCCTTTGTAATTGCCGGACCGGGAGATGATAAACTTGCGCACTGTACGGATGAATATATCGAGATTAGCAGTGTGGCTTTATTTGCAGAGTTTTATTACCGCTATATCACGGATAATTATACGGCGCCGTAAGCGGGATTGGGAGCCGGGGAACTTTGTTCCGCCGGAAATTATGTATAGAACGTACAAGGAGAATGAATATGAAAATATTGAATTTTGGATCGCTGAATATCGACTATACATACAGTGTGGATCATATCGTGCATCCGGGAGAAACGATTACTTCCGGAAGTCTTGAGGTATTCCCGGGAGGGAAAGGGCTGAATCAGTCAATTGCACTTGCAAGAGCAGGGGCGGATGTATATCATGCAGGTCTGATCGGGGAAGACGGTATTTTCCTGAGAGATCTCTGCAGGGAAAGCGGCGTGAAGACCGGATATATCAGAGAGACAGAGACACGAACGGGAAATGCTATCATACAGGTGTCTGAAAAAGGTGAAAACTGTATTATCCTTTACCTGGGAGCGAACCGCGAACAGACGGAAGAGTATATAGATGAAGTGCTGAAAGGCTTTGGAGAAGGCGACGTCCTGCTCCTGCAAAATGAGATCAATCTTCTGGATTATCTGATCAGTAAGGGGGCAGAAAAAGGGATGAAGATCGTGCTGAACCCTTCGCCTTTTGACGAGAAGATCGCAGCCTGTGATCTGACAAAAGTAAGCCTGTTCCTGATCAATGAGGTGGAAGGGGAACAGATTACAGGAGAAAAGGAGCCGGAACAGATCCTTGCAAAAATAGGCACAATGTATCCCGGGGCGGAGACTGTGCTCACGCTTGGAGACAAAGGCTCCATATACGCAAGAGGAACAGAGCGTATCCGCCAGGAGCCGGTAAAGGTAAAAACGGTGGATACCACTGCGGCGGGAGATACATTTACAGGATATTATCTGGCTGCGGTAATGGAAGGAAAGGATAAGCCGCAGGCCATGAAAGAAGCGGCTTATGCGGCGGCGCTTGCCGTTTCCGGTAAAGGCGCGTCCTCCTCCATTCCGGTAAAGAAAGATGTGGAACTATTCATGAATAAAAGCCAGTGTTAGTCTGCAGGTTATGTTTTGAATCTAAGCGGCAGAGGCCGGCTGTTTCCTGAAGATCGTGCGGAAGATCAGCCGCACCAGCGGTCCCACATAGAACACCTGGGCGCACAGCGCGAACGGGAAGTTCTGTACCAGCTTCATCAGCCAGTGCCCAAGCAGCTCCGGACACAGGCCCATGTGATAGATGGAGACATACAGCGTCATCATCGGAGCCATCATGGATACCGTGAATCCTGCGGTGGCAAGGATGATGAAGATCGGCTTGTCCTCGCCCGGTGTAAATACCCGGCGGACGAGCCGTTTTACAATGGGAGCTGCTATGTAGCGCTGTGCGATGAATGCTCCGATCACCTCAACCCACATGTGGGTCAGGGCATATCCGAACGTGGCAAATGTGACCCCGCTCTCCAGCCCTGCGTTGTAGAATGTCATGACATACACAAAGATGAGTACCATGATACAGGTAAATGTCAGATCCTGAAATTTTGTCTGTGGCATATTGATTCCTCCTTAATGATAATCCTGATTTTGCGGCAAAATAAAAACAACGAACGGTATCAGACAACTGGACTTACGTTACTGATACTGCTCGTTGCTTGTTCGCAAATGGATTCTGTATTTTCTAATGTAAACCGGTCAGGAAACATCCCGACCGGTAAGTATTCTATCATAAATTCGGCAAATTTTCAAAAGAATCTTTCAATCTTTTTCTGAAGGTAAAATGAAATTTTAAATTCTAGTTCACTGACATGAGATAGACTTTACTCTTTCACAAGTAGAAGTTATCCTTTCACATCTCCTTCAATCAGTATATGATAGTATCATCTCTTTCTGTCTGGTGGCAG
>DWYB01000070.1 GCA_019118885.1 Candidatus Mediterraneibacter surreyensis
GACACAGAACGGAGCTGCAATGAGTGTGGGACGTATTTCTACATTCCTTGATATCTATATCCAGAGGGATCTGGAGAAAGGCATTCTGACAGAGGAGCAGGCTCAGGAGCTCATCGACCACATGGTAATGAAGTTCAGAATGGTGAAATTCGCGAGAATCCCGTCCTATAATGAGCTGTTCTCCGGAGACCCGGTATGGGCTACACTGGAGATGGCAGGAATCGGAATGGACGGACGTCATATGGTTACAAAGAACGATTACCGTTTCCTCCACACACTGGAGAACATGGGACCGTCACCGGAGCCGAACCTGACAGTTCTGTACTCCTCACATCTGCCGGAGAACTTCAAGAAATATGCGGCTTATATTTCTGTTAAGACAAGTTCCATCCAGTACGAGAACGATGATGTGATGCGTCCGGTATGGGGCGACGACTATTCCATCTGCTGCTGTGTATCCGCAACAGAGACAGGTAAGGAGATCCAGTTCTTCGGAGCACGTGCGAACCTTGCTAAATGCCTTCTTTACGCGATCAACGGCGGTGTTGACGAGAAGACAAAACAGCAGGTATCTCCGCTGTACAGACCGATCACATCCGAGTACCTTGATTATGACGAGGTTATGGAGAAATACGACCAGATGATGGAGTGGCTGTCCAAGCTGTATGTTGATACACTGAACATGATCCACTACATGCACGACAAGTACTACTATGAGGCTGCTGAGATGGCGCTCATCGATACAAATGTAAGACGTACATTTGCAACTGGTATTGCTGGCTTTTCACATGTAGTTGACTCCCTGAGCGCGATCAAGTACGCAAAGGTAAAAGTAATCCGTGACGACGACGGTGTTGCTACAGACTTTGAGGTTGAAGGTGATTTCCCGAGATACGGAAACGATGACGACCGCGCAGATGAGATTGCAGTATGGCTGCTCCGCACATTTATGAGCAAGCTGAAGAAGTGCCACACATATAGAAATTCCGAGCCGACAACATCCATCCTTACGATTACATCCAACGTCGTATATGGTAAGGCTACAGGATCTCTTCCGGATGGAAGAAAAGCAGGCGAGCCGCTGGCGCCGGGAGCAAACCCGTCTTACGGCGCAGAGAAGAACGGACTTCTTGCTTCTCTGAACTCTGTGGCAAAACTGCCGTACGAGCAGGCGCTTGACGGAATTTCCAATACACAGACCATCAGCCCGGGAGCACTGGGGCACGATGATGACGAGCGCAAAAATAACCTTGTTCATGTAATGGACGGATACTTTGATCAGGGAGCACATCACTTGAACGTGAATGTATTCGGTACAGAGAAACTGATCGATGCGATGGAGCATCCGGAGAAAGAAGAGTATGCAAACTTCACGATCCGTGTATCAGGATACGCTGTTAAGTTCATTGACCTGACAAGAGAGCAGCAGCTTGACGTAATCTCAAGAACCTGCCACGATAGAATGTAATATGTTCGGGGACGTAGTAAAATTGGATTTCACTACGTCCCCGATTAGGATTTACCCTGTCCCTTTTTGAGGATTGGCCTGTCCCTACTAAAAAAATGCACAAAAGGCAAGCGATTTAATCATGTAGTTTGCCGATGCTTTTGGTTATTTTCACGAGGGGGACACGATAAAGTTAAAAAAGGGACAGGGCTATTTTTAATTCGGGACGTAGACAAACCTATTTTTACTACGTCCCCGAAAGGAGATATATGAACGGTTATATTCATTCAACCGAAAGTTTCGGTTCGGTCGACGGACCGGGCGTACGTTTCGTTATTTTTGTCGCCGGATGTCCGATGCGCTGTCAGTTCTGCCACAACCCGGATACCTGGAATATGCAGGTGGGAGAGCAGCGGAGTGCAGATGATCTTCTTACTCAGGCGCTGCGTTATAAATCCTACTGGAAAGACGGCGGCGGGATCACGGTAAGCGGCGGTGAGCCCCTCATGCAGATGGATTTTATGATCGAGCTTTTCAGAAAGGCAAAGGAAAAGGGCATCAACACGACGATCGATACAAGCGGTGCGCCGTTTACAAGGGAAGAGCCGTTTTTCAGCAAGTTTAACGAGCTGATGAAGTACACGGATCTCCTGCTGGTTGATATCAAGCATATCGATGATGAGCAGCATAAGATCCTGACAGGCCGCACCAATGAAAATATTCTGGATATGGCGCGTTATCTGTCTGATATCGGGAAACCGGTGTGGATCCGGCACGTTCTGGTTCCGGAGAGAAATGATAATGACGAATATCTTGAGAAATTATATGGTTTCATAAGTACATTAAAAAATGTACAGAAAGTAGAAGTGCTTCCCTATCATACATTTGGGGAATATAAGTGGAAAGAACTCGGATATGAGTATCCGCTGGCAGGAATCGAGCCGCCGTCGAAAGAACGAATCGAAAACGCAAACAGGATACTGCAGACAGGACAGTGAGATTCGAGAAATTTTTATCTGGTATCCTGATTAATCCTGTGCTATGATATACCCAAAGCATTAATACATTCCAGCATGTTTTTGTTTCGGAAAGGCATTTCGCCATTTCATCATTTCTAACTACATTCAGGAAAATCTCAATGCTTTTATTCCCAATTGATATAGCAGAGAGGTTTTCAGAACGTAAGAAAGAATGAGACAGCCTCTTTGCACCACAATAGAAAGAGGAGGCTGACATATGGCAAATGAAACAACTGTAAACAGAACCTTTAAATCCACTGTGTTTATCATGGTATTTCAAGACAAGAAAAATCTGTTGGAACTGTACAATGCGATGACAGGAAAGCACTACACAGATCCGGAACAATTGGAAATCAATACACTTGAGAATGCTGTTTATATGTCGATGAAAAATGATCTGTCGTTTTTGATCGATGGGAGACTTTCCCTGTACGAACATCAGTCCACTTACAACCCGAATCTTCCGCTGCGTTTCCTTATTTATATTTCCCAGCTTTATGCGGGGATGACGAGGAATGAGAACCTGTATGGAACAAAGACGGTACAGATCCCGCCGCCGGAGTTCGTTATCTTCTACAATGGGGAAAAAGATATGCCGGAAGAAACACTGCTGAAACTGTCGGACATGTATGGGGTAAAAGTAAAGGATCCGAAACTGGAGCTGGAAGCAGTGATGCTCAATATTTCAGGGTCAAATAACAGCAGGCTCAAGGAGGCGTGCAGGACGCTAAAGGACTACGCGGTATATACGGATAAGATTCGCCTGTATTCAAAAGAGCAGACATTGGAGGAAGCAGTGGAGAAAGCGATCAATGAGTGTATTGCAGAAAATGTCCTGAAGGATTTCCTGACGAAGCACAGAGCGGAGGCGAAGGCAATGAGCATTTTTGAATACGATCAGGAGAAACATATCAGACAGGAACGGGAAGAAGCCTGGGAGGAGGGAAGAACTTCCGGGCTGAAGGAAGGCAGAGCCTCCGGAATGAAGGAGGGGCGTGCCTCAGGATTGAAACTTGCGGAGACGATCTTCCGGCTTTTCCGGGAGGGAAAAACTGCGGAGGAGATATCAGCCTGCTGCGATCTCCCGGCGGAACAGATACGGGAACTGCTCGGACAGGAAAAACAGTGAAACGGAAAATGGGAGATACTGTACTAAGTGATGACGGTGCAGTATCTCCCTTCTTCTGTTTGAAATGAAAACTTTACCTGACTAAATAAACTAATAAGTAATTATCAAGGCTTCTCTTTGACTTAATCTGTGTTCTGCGGTATGATAAATAAGATTTCAAGAGAGGAGTATAACGATGAACAAGAAAGAAATACTAGAGATCCGCAAGCAGTTCACACCAGCCAACTGTGCGATTACACGTATCTGCGGGTGCTATGTGGATCACGAGAAAAATAAAAAAATGGAGTCTAAGGAAGCTTTCCTTTCACTCCCCGAAGAAGAAGCTTTTAAATATTTTGATATATTTAAAAAGACGCTTTCAGGAACTGTCGGTAAAAACATGCTGAATATGGAATTTCCCCTTGATGCGGAGATGCCGGGAGGAACACAGGAGTTTTTGCTGAAACTGCGGGCAAGCAAGCTGGAAGACGATATGCTTTTGGAGGAATTCTATGATAAGGTGATCGCTACATATGAGTATGCGGAGAATTATTATATTATCCTGATCCATGCGATGTATGATATCCCGGGAAAAACATCGGACGATCTCGAGATGTTTGACGCATCGGACGAAGTGTACGAATACCTGCTCATGAGCATCTGTCCGGTATCTCTGTCCAAAGCAGGGCTCTGCTATAATGCAGAAGATAACCGGATTGAGGACCGGATCAGAGACTGGATCGTGGACATGCCGGATAAAGGCTTCCTGTTCCCGGCATTCAATGATCGGAGTACGGATCTTCACAGTATGCTCTACTATACGAAGAAATCATCGGATCTGCAGCCGGAAATGATCGATCAGCTCCTGGGTGCCAGGATACCAATGTCTGCTGATGATCAGAAAGAGTCTTTCCAGATGATCATTGAGGATACTCTCGGGGAGGACGGAGATTATGAGACCGTTCGTAATATTCATGAGACATTAAATGATCTTATCGAGGAACACAAAGAAGAACCCGAGCCGCTTGCCCTTGATAAGACGGAGATGAAGAAAGTATTTGAACAGAGCGGCGTCGATGCAGTGAAGATGGAAAATTTTGAACGCAATTTTGAAGAGAATGCGGGCGAGAAAGCAACGCTTCTGGCTTCTAATATCGCGGAGACGAAGAAGTTCAATATCGAGACGCCGGATGTGGTGATAAAAGTCAACCCTGACCGGGTGGATTTGATCGAGACAAGGATCATTGACGGACGACAGTGCATTGTGATCCCGGTGGACGATCACATCGAGGTAAACGGAATTAATGTGAGGACGATCAGCCGGAAGAGTGGTCCGGCGGACGAAGAAACGTCTGATTTACCAGAAGAATAAGAAAAGAAATACCGAAGAAACGGCGAATAATATAAATTTCTAAATAAAGATTTCCGTTTCTTCGGTATTTATTTTAATTTGATACGCTCGATGTCAGCTCCTGTTGCTTTGCGGTATCCAGAATGGCCTCCATCCCGACTTTCTGGGGTTTTAGCCCGCAGCTCTGATAAAATTTCATCGCGCTTTCATTGCAGCTCCATACATTCAGCGTCACGTTATAGCATTCCTGCTCACGTGCGAAATCAAGGACTGCATCATAGATCGTCCTGCCGATATGCATGCCGCGTTTTGTCTCGTCCACACAGAGATCGTCAATGTACAGTGTCCTGATATCGGTCAGTATATTATCATTTAAATGCTGCTGGAAAATGCAGAATGCATACCCTTGCAGACAGTCGTTTTCATCTACAGCGGCAAAGATGGGTCTTTGCTTATCATGCAGGATCTCCTTTAACTGGTCATCTGTATATTTTCTCTGCCCATACTTAAAAAGATCGGGGCGCCCTTTGTGATGTACGAGCGCTACCTGCGAGAGCAGATCGTGAATCCGGGGAATGTCTCGTTCTTCTGCCATACGTACTTTCATTTATAATTCTCTCCTTTCACAGTTTCCGTTACTTATTATATCGCCGGAACGAATTATGTACAAGAAAAACAGTTATAAATAAAAGAAGGATGTGAACAGAATGAAGAAAATATTAGACTATTTTTCAATAGAAGGAGCAGTCGGCGGGAACCAGGAATGGTTTAAAAATGTAGTCATGTACATCGGGGGCTGCGCTGCTGCGACGGCCTGTGACTGCTGTATCTATCTGGCGCTGCGCCGCGGCATGACACATTTGTACCCCTATGACGTCCACGCGCTGACAAAGCAGGATTACATCGACTTTTCCATGAAGATGAAGCCGTATCTCAGACCCAGGGTGAACGGAGTCAATAAGCTCTGGATGTTCACGGAGGGCTTTGGAAATTACCTGAAAGATACCGGAGAGAATAACATCAAGATGAAAGAACTGCCGGGAACAGAGGACTACCAGATGGCGGAACTTTTCATCAGACAGCAGATTGACAAAGGATATCCGGTGCCTTATCTCATGCTGAGACACAGGAAGGCATACTATAAGGATTTTGTGTGGCACTGGTTCCTATGCTACGGATATGAGGAACGGGAAGACGGATTGTGGATCACGGTTGCTACATATGGGGAGTCATATACATTTCAGCTAAAAGATCTGTGGAATACAGGATATGAAGAGAAAGGCGGCCTGATCGGGCTGGGGTAGAGGCGGTCCTGCAGATTATGGTGAGTACACGCTGTTATAAGGGCATTTATAGTCAGATGCCTGAGAAAATCTGGACTTTATGATGGGAAAATGGTATAAATAAAGTGTTATTTTTCTTTGGATACAGTTTAGTTTAGAGGTTGCAAATGAATAATCTATATATCAGAATTTTGACAGACAGACAGACAGACAGACAGACAGACAGACAGACAGACAGACAGACAGACAGACAGAAAGACAGACAGACAGA
>DWYB01000071.1 GCA_019118885.1 Candidatus Mediterraneibacter surreyensis
ACATCAAGCGGATGGATCCTTGTCCTGGGGCACGAGGCCGGAGAAGTATCCGATGACGAAATGTTTGAGAAGCTGAAAGAGGAATACGAAGAAAACTATGACATGACCTGGGTGGGGCTGTACGGGCAGAATAATACCTATGCTGTTGTAGTCCGTTCCGATACAGCGGAAAAGTACGGACTGGAAACATGCTCAGATCTGGCGGAGGTATCCGGCCAGCTTGTGTTCGGCGGTAATCCGGACTACATTGAGCGTGCGGACGGGCTTCCGGGCGTATCTGAGATGTACGGATTCGAGTTCAAAGATATCATGGATATTGATATCGGACTGAAATACGAGGCGCTCAGGAACGGAGATATTGATGTGACCAATGGTTACACAACGGACGCACAGATCAGTCAGGATGATGTGGTGGCACTGGCTGACGATAAAAATTATCAGGTTAATTATTTCTGTTCGACCGTAGTGCGCGAGGACGCTCTGGAGAAATTCCCCAAACTCGAAGAGACGCTGGAGCTTATGGATGGTATCCTGACCGATCAGAAGATGGCAGAGTTGAATTATCAGGTAGAAGAGGAAGGCAGGGACGAGGCTGACGTTGCAAGGGACTACCTTGTCGCAGAGGGGATTCTTGAAGAGTGATAATAAAAATGTAAACAGCGGCAGGCTGACAGGACTTACGGAAGACAAGAGGGTGTAAACTATGGAAATCATTCGTCTGGAGCATGTGACAAAAAGTTTTGACGGTCAGAAAGTGCTTGACGATCTGAGCCTATCCGTAAACGAGGGAGAATTTCTTACGGTGATTGGAAGATCCGGATGCGGCAAGACAACCATGCTGCGTCTGATCAACGGACTTCAGAAGCCGGACAGCGGAAAGGTGTATGTGGAAGGTGAAGACGTTGACAATACGGATCTGATCGCTCTTCGGCGGAGGATCGGATATGTGATCCAGAATAAGGGACTGTTTCCGCATATGACAGTAGAGAAAAATATTTCTTATGTGCCGGTCATCAGCGGTAAGAAGAATAAGGAAGAGAATCACAGGCAGGCTCTCCGTCTGCTGAAGCTGGCAGGGCTGGAAGAGTCGATGGCAGGGCGTTATCCGTCCGAACTCTCCGGAGGACAGCAGCAGAGAGTGGGCATCGCCCGTGCCCTTGCTTCTGATGCGAAGATCCTTCTCATGGACGAGCCGTTCGGAGCTCTGGATGAAATCACAAAAAGAGCTATGCAGGATGAGGTGCTGTCACTGCAGGCGCAGCTTCATATGACGATCGTGTTTATCACTCATGATATCCGCGAGGCTATGAAACTGGGGGACCGGGTGCTCGTTATGGAGCAGGGAAAGATCGCGCAGCTGGACACGCCGGAGATGATACTCAGATGTCCTGCAGACGACTTTGTACGTGATCTGACATCGGGGGACCGGGCAGACAGAAAGACCGGGAAAAGAGAAGAGTAAGAAAAAGAAGAAGGCAGTTGATCTCAACCTGCCTTCTTTTCTTTCATACGTTTGATAACTTTCAGCCTTGTAAATTCCTCGCGTTCCTTTTCTTCCAGTGCATTGGTGATCGTATACACGAGCGAAGAGTACATCGGAATCGTGATATTCTGGAGTGCATTGGCACGCTTCTGGGTCTTCTTAATGTTGCCCGCCAGTCTGTAAGCGGCGTTCTCCACCATGGAGAGCTTGATGGTCAGGTCTTTCACTTTGCGGAACGCTTCCCTCGCCTTGTCGATGGATTCATGTGTCGTGCTGAATGCATAAGTCGGTTTTCCGGCGTCCGGTACATATTTGACATGGGGGATTTCCGTGCCCATGATGCTCCGTGTCTGAATAGTGATAGAATTCTCGATCGGCACAGTGTATGCAAGCAGTTCAACGTTGCTGATACCGTTTTCGATATTGGCCCGCTGAAGGCACTGATACGCATAGGTGAACGTTGTGTCGATTTCCTCCTGGATCGTGCGCGCCTCATCGATCAGATCCATCAGTTCGCGGATCAGAATATTTCTTTTTTTGTCCATCAGGTCATAGCCCTGTTTTGCAAGTGCCAGCGAATTCTTCGCCAGCATTAAATTTCCCTTTGTCGGAAATGTACGTGGATCCATGAAATCCCTCCTATTATCAATGTTTCAATTATTTTCTGTCGGAAAAAAGTGCAGCTTCCTTTATTCATCTCATGAGCTCATCATCCTGTTATGACACCGCGATATCTAAAATAAAAGCGGCAAGCCCGAGGATACATGCGACGGCAAAAATCGCCAGCAGTATGATTACAGTGAGTGTGAGTTTCCGCCAGCGTTTCTCCTTTAAGGTCAGTACCATGACGGAGATAACGTCTGCAACAAAGAAAAACTGCAGGATACACGCCGTGATGGTCAGGACTTTCCCGTGTATGCCGTCCTTGTGGGCACGGATGGCATATGCGATCGGGAAAACAGCGCCTCCGGCCACAATGCACCATCCGATGAAGCTGAACGTGACCGCTGCGAGAGGCCCCATGAAGATCATAAAGGGAACAGGTATAAATGAAAATGCAAGGCAGAAGAACACCAAAGCGCCGCCAATAAGGAAGAGCGGGATCAGGCTGTACTTGATGAGGATCACGCAGTTGAGCAGCCGGTTCCTGTCCAGACTCTTCCAGAATACTGCGATCAGGATAAGGCTGATGATACCGTAAATCAACGGCAGAAAAAATATGCATAGATCCAGTATCGTGTTAAGCCACGGCAAATTCTTGATAATATCAAAATTAGAAGGAGACGGCATAAACAGATGGCCGTAAGAAATTACGACATATCCGGTCGCCAGAACATAAATCCAGTGTGCTTTTTCACGTCTGCCTGTATTTTCCATAAATCCTCCTCTTGTAACTTCTGCGTATGGTGCTGCACTGTCCGGCAGAATTTTTATTCCTCTTCCATCGGTTTATAGTATTTATCCAGTATCTTTGTGTCGACTCTGTCGAGCTCTTCCTTCGGCAGTCTGCCGAGAAGTTCCCAGCCGAGATCAAGGGTCTCTTCCATGCTGCGGTTTTCCTCGATTCCCTGGCCGATATATCTCTCTTCGAATTCTTTTCCGAATTCCAGATACTTTTTATCGATCGGAGAGAGTTCATCTTCGCCGATTACAGACGCCAGATTTCTCGCATCGCCCACTTTCGCATAGGCGGAAAAGAGCTGGTTTGCCAGATCCTGATGGTCTTCTCTTGTATACCCCTCGCCAATGCCGTCTTTCATCAGACGGGAAAGCGACGGCAGGATATTGATCGGAGGGTAGACGGACTGTCCGTGAAGCGGGCGGTCAAGTACAATCTGGCCCTCGGTGATATATCCGGTCAGATCGGGGATCGGATGGGTGATATCGTCGTTGGGCATGGTGAGGATCGGAAGCTGTGTCACCGAACCGTTTACTCCCTGTACGATACCCGCGCGCTCATAGATGGTGGCGAGCTCACTGTACAGATATCCGGGATAACCTTTACGGCTGGGGATCTCTCCTTTGGAGGAGGATACCTCACGCATTGCCTCTGCAAAGGAAGTCATATCCGTCAGGATGACGAGAATGTGCATATTCTGTTCGAATGCAAGATATTCCGCCACAGTGAGCGCTACTTTTGGTGTGATCAGACGCTCTACTACAGGATCGTTTGCAAGATTCAGAAACATTGCCACATGATCTGCAACTCCGCTCTCTTCAAATGTATTGCGGAAGAAGTCTGCGACGTCATGCTTTACCCCCATAGCTGCGAACACGATGGCGAATTTCTCATCAGAATCCTCGCCAAGCGATGCCTGCTTTACGATCTGCGCGGCAAGCTGGTCATGAGGGAGGCCGTTTCCTGAAAAGATCGGGAGCTTCTGTCCGCGGATCAGGGTGGTAAGGCCGTCGATGGCGGAGATGCCTGTGTGGATATAGTTCCTCGGATACTCTCTGCGGACAGGGTTCAGCGGGAGTCCGTTTACATCTCTTTTAAGAGTGGAGACGATCGGCCCCAGATCATCAACGGGCTGTCCGATCCCATTGAAAGTACGCCCCAGCATATCCGGGGAGAGCGCGATCTCCATCGGATGTCCGGTGAGCTTTGTGTGTGTATTTTTCAGCGACATATTTTCGGAGCCCTCAAATACCTGGATAACGGCTTTGTCTTCATAGATTTCTACGATACGTCCGATTTTGTGCTCACTGCCGTCTACGACGAATTCCACGATCTCATCAAAGAATGCATCCTGCACGCCTTCCAGAGCGATCAGAGGTCCGTTGATGCTGCTTAGGCCTAAATATTCAATTGACATAATAATCGGTCCTCCTTATGCGTTTTTCTCCAGTACCCGCTGATAGAATGTATCGATATCGCGGCGGTACTGTGCAAACATTTCCAGCCGGTCGTTGGGCACATCGTATTTGATGGCGATGATACGGTCAAAAATGTTCTCGGATTTCAATACAGACATCGGATGTCCCATTGTAACAAGAGCGCGTGCCTGTTTGTAGAGATACAGGATGGTGTCCATCATAAGGAACTGCTTCTCAAGCGATACGCACGTATCGTCTTTGTGGAACGCGTTCTGCTGCAGAAAACCGAGACGGATCACGCGGGCAATCTCAAGCACCAGTTTCTGGTCGTCCGGAAGCACGTCGCTTCCGATCAGTTTGACGATCTCCAGCAGGCTGCTCTCCTGATTCAGCAGCGCCATCAGACGGTTGCGGTAATCTACAAATTTCGGCGATACATTGTCCTGATACCAGTGGCTTAAGTCGGTCAGATACTCGCTGTAACTGGTGAGCCAGTGGATCGCCGGGAAATGTCTGGAATATGCAAGGCTCTTATCAAGCCCCCAGAAACATCGGACGAAACGCTTGGTATTCTGGGTTACAGGTTCGGAAAAATCTCCGCCCTGCGGGGATACGGCCCCGATGATAGTAACGGAACCGTCGGTGCCGTTCAGGTTGTGCATCATACCTGCCCGCTCGTAAAACGCGGACAGTCTTGATGCCAGATATGCCGGGAAACCTTCTTCGGCAGGCATTTCCTCCAGTCGTCCGGAGAGCTCACGCAGCGCTTCCGCCCATCTAGAAGTGGAGTCTGCCATGATCGCTACGTCATATCCCATGTCGCGGTAATATTCCGCCAGAGTAAGTCCTGTATAGATACTTGCCTCACGGGCAGCCACAGGCATGTTTGATGTGTTTGCGATCAGTGTGGTCCGATCCATCAGAGGGTTGCCTGTTTTTGGGTCGGTCAGTTCACCGAATTCTTCCAATACCTGTGTCATCTCATTGCCACGTTCGCCGCACCCGATATAGATAATGATATCCGCGTCCGCCCATTTCGCGATCTGGTGCTGCATCATCGTCTTGCCTGTCCCGAATCCGCCGGGGATCGCTGCTGTTCCGCCCTTGGCGATGGGGAACATAGTATCAACGATACGCTGTCCTGTTATAAGCGGTACGGAAGCCGGAAAACGGTGATGGGTCGGTCTTGGCACACGGATCGGCCAGTGCTGTGTCATAGTCAGTTCTTTCGCGCTTCCGTCCGGCAGTTCCAGAGTGATCAGCGTCTCATCAATGGTATATTCGCCGTCAGAGACAACGGATGTTACGGTTCCTTCCACATCCGGAGGAACCATACATTTGTGTACAATAGCGCGTGTCTCCGGTACTTCGGCGATAATGTCGCCTCCGTGGAGATACTGCCCCTTTTCTACAGTGATATGTGTCTGCCACTTTTTCTCTTTATCAAGAAAATCTACACTGACACCGCGGGTGATAAATGCGCCGGCGGACTCTGCGATAAGTTCCAGCGGACGCTCGATGCCGTCAAAGATATTATTGAGGATGCCCGGAGCGAGAGTTACAGAGACAGCGTTGCCGCTGGCTACAACTTCCTCACCCGGGTGAAGTCCCGACGTCTCTTCGTAAACCTGGACTGTTGTCAGATCCTTATCCAGTGCGATGACTTCGCCTACGAGCTGTTGTTTTCCCACATAGACCATTTCGGACATGCGGAAACCGGTATTTCCCTTCAGATAGATGACGGGGCCGTTAATGCCGTAGATCTTTCCAGTTTTAACCAATTCCGTCACCTCCTAAAAACATAAATTTGTCGTATTCATTGCGCAGCTGTGTCTTAAATGAATTGTCTATGAGGATATTGCGGGAGCGGATAACTGCGCGCACGCCGCCGATAAAGTCCTCCGCGCTGACAGTCAGACGGACTCTTGTGGCATCCTCGAGGTCGGAACGCTTTTTCTCATCCGACGGATTGATGTAGATTACAACAGGATCTTCGCCGGCAAAGCGGACTGCCTGGCGGATGCACCTGATCAGAAAATCATTGTAATCTTCAGTTTTCATATAGTCTTGTACGAGGCTGTTTACCTCGTCAAATATTTTGTCTTTCAGCTCCTGCTGTACCTTCCCCTGGCACCGCTTGATCTCAAGCTGGGATTTCGCCGCCGCCTGATTTAAAGACAGTCTGGCGTTGGTCGTTTCAGCTTTTATCCGCGTCTCGGCCTGTCGCAGCGCCTCCGCCTTATGGTCTTCAAAGACCTTTTCAAGCGCTTCCCGGTGGGAATCGATGATGGCATTGCCCTCTGCGCGTGCCTGTTCCATGGATGTAGACTGCAGGTGCGCGATCTTTTCTTCCAGAGTCAAGAGGAATCCCTCCTTTAATAGTGATTATTATGCAATCTTTAAAGCTTCAGCCCGATTGCTTCGGTAATATATGAAGTGATAAAGTCTTTTTTACGGCCTGTACCGTGCCGGTCGGGAATTTCGACAAGGAGCGGCATCTTTCGTTCCAGGCGGAAAGTGTCGATAATATCAGGAAATTCTCTCCCGAACTTTTCCGTGAGGAGGACGATTCCGACATTTTTGTCTTTGAGCACATCTTCCAGAGCCGTCCTGAGTTCGTCGCGCTCGTGGACAACGACTCCGTCCACCCCTGCGAGACGCATTCCCGTGTAGGTGTCGACATTATCGCTTATAAGAAACATTTTCATGATTTGCCTCCAGTTCGTACACAAAGCTGCGGCGCAGCCGCGGTAAGCACGGCAGTGCGGCTTTGTGAATGGCGCGGGTGAACGATGTTTATAAATTTCCCAGGATCATAAAGGAGATGATCAGTCCGTACAGGCAGACACCTTCGGCCAGACCTACGAAGATCAGCGATTTACCAAGGATGCTGGAATCTTCACTGAGTGCGCCGAGAGCCGCGCTCGCTGCACTTGCAACTGCGATACCGCCGCCGATACAGGAAAGTCCGGTGACAAGCGCTGCAGCCAGATATCCCAGTCCGGTTGCAAAACCGCTGTCAGCAGCAACAGATTCAGCAGCCTGTACGTCCGGTCCGCCCAGTAGCATTATTGTAGCTACTGCAAATGCGCCGAAGAAGAAAAATGCATTAGTTCCGATGGCGCGTTTATAGCGTTTCTTTGATTTTTCGCCGAGCAGATAGTAACCGAACGGTACGATAATGCTTACGATCAGAGCGATGATAAAGATGATTTTTGTTGCTAAAGTCATGGTTGAATCCTCCTGATTTCTCTAAATTTTACCTCTGTAAGGCAAGAGAGTTTATTTTTTACTTTTGCTCTTTTTTGTATATGGCTCAAATGCGTGTCCGCTGCCTTTATAGAAACGGCTGAACATTTCATAATATTCCAGACGCAGTACCTGGATACCTACGATCAAACCTTCAAATCCGCAGACAAACAGGTTGCCGAAGATCACGCCGATCCAGTTGGGATGTCCGCTTTCCGCACCGGCAAGCTGCAGGACCACTTCCATGATCGCCGCATGGCTGACTGCAAATGCACCGATACGGATAAAGGAGATCGTATTGGAGAAATAGCTCAGGAGCGTTTCAAACATTTCGAAAAATCCCTGTACAATGAACATTGCCTTGCCTGTCTCCATCTTGTCGGCCCGTTTCTGGATCGCTCTCGTGATCGGCTCGCGGAAGAGCATTACGATCAGCGGTACGCCGAACATGATCCCGAGGACGATACCGCCCGGAAGCGGCCTGCCGGTCATAAAGAGTACGATCGTCACGACGACCGCAACGTAGAATATGAGTCCGGCGACTCCGTTCGGCTCAAACCACGTGGCTTCGATATCCTTGCTTCTGGCAGCGTTGATAATGTGGAGTATCATCGCTACTATGATGAGCAGCATGCCAAATGCCACCGCTACGATGAACACCGTGTTCAGTTTGCCAAGGAAGGGCAGCGTGGTCATGTGATCAATAGGTCTTATCCACAGTGCGGGCAGCACATCTTCAAATCCGAAGATACTGCCGAAGAGGAATCCGAATATGGTGGAAAATACGCCTGCAGAGGCAATAATCCCTGCCAGAGGCGCTTTCTTAAAGTGGTAGATCAGTGCACCGCCTATGAGGAGCAGAAGCCCCTGTCCTACATCTCCGAACATGACTCCGAAGATGAACGAATAGGTAATGCCTACAAACACTGTCGGATCCATCTCATTGTGCGCAGGAAGTCCGTACATCTGGACGAACATCTCGAAAGGACGGAACAGCTTCGGATTCTCCAGCTTGGTAGGCGGTTCCCCGAAGTAGGCGTCGTGATCGTTTTCGACAACTACAAATACCTTGTCGTCATCTTTTACTTCTTCAAGAAACTTATCCACGTCGTCCTCGGACATCCAGCCGCAGAGAATATAATAGTCCTCTTTGTTATCTTCCATCCGTGCGGCCAGTTTACGAACATCGAAATTATTCGACAACTCTTCCAGACGATCACGGGCCGCTATGAGCTGCGGAGCCCGGTCGGAGAGCATTTCGCCGGCCTGTTTATCCAGATCTTCTATTTCCAGATTGACGCGGGCGATTTCCCGTTCCAGAGATTGATACGCATAAGACGGCGTGCCTTCGAACTCATCTTTAAGTTCGATCCGCTCAAAGTGAAGCGAACGAAAGACGGCGTCTACTTTCTGAGCCTCCCCGGGAGAAACAAAATAAGCCCCGTACACGAAACTCTCATCTCTCTCTCCTTCGACAAAGATGGCATTTAAGTCATCCATGAGATATTTCTGTATCTTATGATAAAATTCCACTGCAATACGGCCGAAACGATAAGTGATATACCGATAATTCAGCACCCGGTGCAGATCGCAGTCCATAGGACGGAAAGGCGCAATGATGAGCTGCTTCGCCCGAAGCTCCTCGATTTTTTTCTTGAGTTTTTCCTTTTTTTCCTGAAGACTCTGATAATCCTCATTTGCCTTGCGAACGAGCTCGAACATGTCGTCAAGGCCAAGGGAAGTGTCCGGAGTGACATCATCCGCGTTGGGAAGATATCCAACGAACTGATTCGCTTTATTCAGCACATCCCGGTAAGGGTTGAGCTCTACGAAAGGTCTTAAGTTGTCTACGGTCTTCAGTTCTGACAGCGCCGACTCGAGCTGAATCTCATAGCGGGAGAGATACAGATCGGTAACACGGTCGATATCATTCCTCGGACCGGAAATGTTAATAAATTTCATTTTTACAATCATTGAGTTTTACCTCCGATGTATGCCAGCGTCTCGCCTGGCGTCAGACTGTAGCGTACACACTCCATGGCGGTCGTCAGCTTTTTGATCTCTTCTTCTTTTAAGAAAAGATAAGTGTTGATCGCGGCGATCGAGTAGGGATTACGCCGCCGGTCAATTGTATACAGATGATGCAGGCAGTCTGCATACATTTGTTCTATTGTCAGGTTCTGGCTGAAATTATAATGCCGCGCGTAATAAGTTCTCGCTACGGCAGCTTCAAATTCTTCCAGACCCGGAGCCTCTACCATCTCCTTAACCTGATCAGTGGACAGTTTATAATGGATCGGTATGAGGAGAAGATAGATATCTGCGGGTTTCATATTATAATATTTCTTCGCCCGGTAGATCCATTGCAGGTTCAGCAGATCAATCTTGGATCCCCTGTCTCTTATGAAAAGCTCAAGGTCCGATTTCTTGAGAACTTTTTTCTGCTCTTTCCAGGTGGATGTAAAGAAATAAAGATCCAGCGTCAGATTGTAATCATATAAAGTGACATTCTGGGCATCTTTGAGCTTCTTCAGCGGAGCATAATATTCCGTATCCTTTAAGTTTTCCACAAGTTCATCGGTAGTGCGCGACGTAATCAATTTTTCTATTGAAATCTGAGAGTAGCGGTCAAAGAAAGCACGCTTATAGTTCAGATCAAAAGGCTGCTTGTAATGATTGATCACAATACGCAGACAGTAGTTGATCAGATCGATCTCATAATTTTTCAGGATCAGCTTCATAAAACGGCGCTGTTTCTGTCCGCAGAAACGGTACAGCTTCACATAATCGTGATAGAGAGACTGCGTCAGCACTTTTTCAATGTTGCCTCTGTGGATCTGATCCTCCTCGAGGGTTTCAAGAACGCCTGCATAAGCCGTGTTTTTCTTGAGATAATCTGCTATCTCAGGAACATTTCCAAGATTCGCGATCTCCACAAATTGCTCCGGCGTCAGCAGTTTTGACTCCATAGCCCGCACTTTTGTCACGATCCCGCTGTATTCAAGTAAATTTCCCATAGGCTATACCTCGGTGATCCTTTTTAATATCTCGTGGGCGTATTCCGTATGTCTGTCCTCATACTCTTTCTGAAGAGCCTGTATCGTCTCCGTGCTTGAATCACTCTGGCTGTCGAGAAGACGGGATGTCTTCTCTTCGAGCCTGCTGCGAATAGCATTAAGACGATCCTGCGTCTTTTGTTCAAGCTCTTCATCAAACGCTCTGCGTTTTTCGGAAAATTCTTTGTCCAGCACGTCTTTTTGATCTTCGGCATGCTGTACGATCGCTGAAGCAGCATCCTCGATTTCCGTCAATTTGTTTACAATAGAGTCCATAAAAAGCCTCCTGTTTGTAGGAAAATACTAATATACATTATCATACACCTTTTAATAAAAAAAGCAAGTAAAGATCACGTTATAATTACGATTTATAATTGCCGGAAAATTACTTAAATACTCGTTTTGACCTGGTCCTTTTCCCGTGTTATTATGTAAATGCAACCATGATAAACAGGGGAGGATAAAACGATGCGGCTGAGAAATATACCACGGGCGGAAGGCACGATACAAGCCCACAAAACTGTGATAAAAAGACCGGAAGATCAGAGAGGATGCTGGAGACAGGTGTTTGGGAACAAACATCCGATCCGTATTGAGATCGGTATGGGAAAAGGAAGATTTATTCTGGAGATGGCCAGAAAGCATCCGGAAATAAATTACATCGGTATCGAACGGTATTCCAGCGTACTGCTCAGAGCGGTTGAAAAATATGATACGGAAGAATTCCGCGAACTGGAAAACGTACGGTTTGTCTGCATGGATGCAAGGAAGATCGACGAGGTATTTGCAAAGGATGAAGTAGACCGGATATATCTGAACTTTTCGGATCCGTGGCCGAAAGCCCGCCATGCAAAACGGCGGCTGACATCCGTGGAGTTCCTGGAACGATATGAGAAGATACTGGTACCTTTCGGAACGCTGGAATTTAAAACGGATAATACGGAGCTGTTTAATTTCTCACTGGAGGAGATCAGGGAAGCGGGGTGGACTCTGCAGGGATTTACTTATGATCTTCATCATAATGAAGAAATGAATAAAGGAAATATAATGACAGAGTATGAAGAAAAATTCTCGCAGCGGGGAAATCCGATCAATAAACTGATCGCAGTGAGAAAGTAAGAAATGTCAGATGAATTCTGCTCAAGAAACACATTTCCCGGAACAGTGCATATAATGATTTATAATTATTTGGAGCAGGTGTAATGTGATGAGGAAAAAATGCTGGAAGTCGTGTGTCAGGGAAATGTGTTACTGCAGACCGGGGCTGAACAAAAAGATTCTGTGCCTGAGAGAGTCTCTTCATGAAGTATGCAGAATACTGAATTCCGGCATCTGCCACGGGTGCGATAAGAACAATCGGGAGGGCAGGTGTTAGCCATGGTCCAGGAAATCAGTTCCCGGACATTTGATTCTGCTGTGCAGCAGTCTCAGATGCCGGTACTTGTAGAAGTTTATGCATCCTGGTGCCCCCGATGCGCAATGATGGCAGATACGGTGGAAACGTTTGCGGAAGAGAATGCGGGGCGTATTCGTGTATGCCGGATAGAGGAGAAAGACGCTTTGTTCCTGGTTAAACGTTATGGAGTGGATCGTGTTCCTGCATTTCTGGCTTTTCGTCAGGGAAAAGTGATTGGAATGGCAACCGGGATGGTGTCGAAGGATGTGCTGAGGGATATGTTTCGGGGAGAATGATGTTGGAATATGAGGGATGATAAAAAGTTTTAAAAGAATTTTTAAAGAAAATGTAAAAAAAGCTTGCATTTTTGCAAACAGTCATATATAATATCATTTGCGTCACATAATAAATACGTAAGACATGCGCGATTAGCTCAGCTGGCAGAGCACCTGACTCTTAATCAGGGTGTCCAGGGTTCGAACCCCTGATCGCGCACTTGAAAATCGCTGATTTTAAGGACATAGAAGCCTTGGGGTCGGCGGTTTTTTTACGCCCGCCCCAAATATTCTTTTATATGCTCTGCAACAATTTTCATCAGCCTCTGCCTTGCCTCAATGGCAGCCCACGCCACGTGGGGCGTGATAAGAAGGCGGCTTTTATCTTCCACTTCAAAGAGCGGGTTATCTTGTGCCATGGGCTCTACAGAAAGTACGTCAAGTCCTGCAGCCCTGATTTCCCCGGAGTTGAGCGCCTGAGTCAGATCTGCTTCGTTTACGATGGGTCCTCTGCCGAGATTGAGCAGGATAGAACTTGATTTCATTTTGCGAAAAGCAGTGGCATTCATGAGGTTTTCTGTAAATTCATTAAGAGGCGCGTGAATAGACAGGATGTCTGATTCGGAGAGCAGCGTATCAAAATCCACCTGACGGTATCCTTTCTGCGCGGGTGCGCCTGATGCGGAGTAATAGATGACTTTCGCGCCGAACATTCCGGCGATATCGGCAACTCTCCGTCCGATGGCGCCAAGTCCGAGGATTCCCCAGGTGACACCGCCAAGTTCGTGAAACGGAATACCGAAATGGGTGAAGAGAGAGGAGGCAGCGTATTTGCCTTCTTTGACATAATCGTCATAGTATCTCAGTCCTTCCATCAGATAGAAAAGCATGGCAAAAGTATGCTGAGCCACAGACTCCGTAGAGTATCCGGCCGCATTACACCATTCGATCCCGCGCTGCGCAAGATAGTCTTTATCAAGATTATTAGTTCCTGTTGCACAGACACATACGAGTTTCAGATTCCTGGCGGAGGCGATCGTATTTTCGTTGACAGGAACTTTATTTACCACGATCACATCTGCGTCCGCAACGCGTTCCGGGGCTTCTTCCGGGGAAGTCCGGGGATATTTTATAACTTCACCAAGTTGTTCAAATTCAGAATAATCTGCATCGCTGCCTAGTGATTCGGCGTCTAAAAATACAATTTTCATAAGTAAATACCTCCTGTTAATTCCTTCCTATGATAAAAGCATAAACGAATAAACATTGAAAATCAATAACAACAGATGGATAATATTTCCTCTTGATATGCAAACTTATGTTCGATATAATGACGCAAAAAAGGGGAAATATAAATGGAAAGACAGAAAAAAGGGAATGTAATCTTCCATGTTGATGTAAACTCGGCTTTTTTGAGCTGGGAAGCGGTATATCGGATGTATCATCTGGGTGAAACTACGGATCTGAGGAAACAGGTGTCGGCAGTGGGCGGAGACGCGGCTCTGCGGTATGGAATTATTCTGGCGAAATCCATTCCGGCCAGGCGTTATCGCATCATGACAGGGGAAACGATCTTTGAAGCAAAACAGAAATGTCCTGAGCTTATACTGGTGCCGCCGAATTATGGCCTTTATGAGAGATGTTCAAAAGCATTTATGGATATATTGAGAGAGTATTCTCCCAAAGTAGAACAGTATTCAATCGATGAGGCATTTATGGACATGGCAGGTACAGAGAAGCTGTGGGGAGACCCTATAGAGTCAGCGGAACGGATCAGACGGCAGATCAGGGATGAGCTGGGATTCACAGTCAACATCGGTATATCGGAGAATAAGCTCCTGGCGAAAATGGCGTCTGATTTTGAAAAACCGGACAAAGTGCATACTTTGTGGCATAATGAGATAGAAGAGAAAATGTGGCCGCTGCCGGTGGAGAGTCTTTTCTTTGTGGGAAAGGCCACTGAGAAGAAGATGAAAAAGCTGGGGATCCGTACAATAGGCGAACTGGCGCATTCAGATCCGGATCTGCTGAAAATGCATATGAAAAAACATGGGGAAATGATATGGCAGTTTGCAAACGGGATGGATGTATCCGTTGTCCAGGCCCGGCCGCCGGTTAATAAAGGATACGGCAATTCTACGACTATTGCTTTTGACGTTGCGGACGCATCTACGGCGAAGATGGTGCTTCTCGCTCTGGCGGAGACGGTGGGAACAAGACTGCGCGCGGCGGGAGTTCGGGCTGAGGTGATTGCTGTGGGAATCAAGACATATGACTTTAAATATACAGGTCATCAGATGACGCTTTCTAATGCTACAAATATTACAACGGAGATCCACAGATACGCCGGCCGGCTATTTGATCAGCTCTGGGATGGAACACCGATACGGCACCTCGGACTTTATACCGGCAGGTTGAAGGACGGTCTGGATATGCGTCAGATCGATATGTTTGACAATACGGATTATGAAAAACTTGCCAGAAGAGATGCGGCCATCGACCGGATTCGCAGGCGTTACGGGATAGATTCTGTGAAGAGGGCGTCTTTCCTGTATAGTCCGATCGATCATATGAGCGGAGGGATATCGAGAGAGAAGAGGTCTGCCCATTATGAGAAACTCAAAATCGATTGAGGATGGCAAATAAAACATCAGAGAGGTGATATGGCATGATGGGAATCGGAATAAATGCACAGAATCCGGATGAAGGCGAACTCACAAGAGAACAGATGGAGATTGCATGCGGTGTTTGGTTTACAAGTACGGGAAATGTTTTGCCGAAAATGATAAAATATAAAGATGAAGAAGGAATGATCCGTCTGATCGACCGGATCCGGGTACTGTACAAAGAGAAGAAATATTACTGTGGGATTCCAATAGAGGAGTACCGCTGCAGTACGGTGTGTGCGAACAGAGAATACCTGTTCCGGCTGTATTATTATATGGATACGTGCTGTTGGAAATTAAGCTGGGAGGCATGAAAGATGTGCGGAAGATATTATGTGGACGACGAGACGATACGGGAGATTGAACTTAGAACGGGAAAATCGGTTTCACGGTTATGGAGAGAAATCAGAAAGGGACCAAAAGATGTATGCCCGTCTCAGAATGCGCTTGTGCTGCGGGGAGAAGAACATCATTTTCGGGCTGAAGAGATGAGATGGGGATTCCCGGGATTCGATGGTCAGGGATTACTGATCAATGCCAGAGCTGAAAGCGCCCTGCAGAAGAAAACGTATCGCGACAGCGTTTTGCATAGAAGGTGCGTGATCCCGGCAAAGGGATACTATGAGTGGAACCCTGCGAAAGAAAAGTTTGCCTTTGAAAGCCCTGCGGCGCCGGTGCTGTTTCTGGCGGGATGCTTTAACTGGTTTGAGAACGGAAATCATGAAGAAGAAAGATTTGTCATCCTGACCACTGAAGCGAGAGGTGTGGCGGCGCGGGTTCATGACAGGATGCCGCTTCTTCTGCGGGAGAATGAGATCAGGGCGTGGCTGTTTAATAATGAACAGACAGAGTGTATTCTGCACAGAGAGACGGAGGAAGATCTGGAATGCAAGACGGATTATGAGCAGCTCAGTCTGTTCTGACCTGAAACAGGGCGGGAAGAGAGCAAATGTACTTTTGAGGAAATCGACAGAACATGACAGATACTTCGAGAACTTGACATTTTGCCATCATGCGTGTACCATAGAGTCCGACAGTAAGTGGAACTGTTATAGAAAATTACATAAGATTGATGACAAGGGGAGCTTGTAGTACAGGCTGAGAGGAAGTTGTAAACTTCGACCCATAACCTGATTTGGATAATGCCAACGTAGGGATTATGTTATGTGTGCCATTGGGCCCTTTTGTTTTCAATCTGAGAACAGGAGGGTTTTTATTATGTCTGAATTACTTGTAAATGCAGAAGGCGGCCTTACGACAGCCGGATATGCAGTCACCATTATCGCCGGGATCATACTGTTCCTTGCAGCGGTATATTTTGCGGCGAAGACGTCTTCTAAAAAACGAATGAGCACGAAGCAGCTTGTATTCTGTGCCGTTGCCCTGGCGCTGGCGTATCTCACATCCTATATTAAACTCTTTGAGATGCCGTGGGGCGGGAGTGTGACATTGCTCAGTATGTTGTTTATCGTACTGATCGCGAACTGGTACGGCCCGAAGACAGGAGTGCTTGTCGGTCTTGCCTACGGGATCATCCAGTTTATTCAGGAGCCGTATGTTCTGTCCTTTTTCCAGGTGTGCTGCGATTATATCCTTGCGTTTGCGGCTTTGGGTATCGCAGGGTTCTTTGCGAAGAGCAGGCATGGACTGGTGAAGGGATACATAGTCGCGGTATTGGCCAGGGGTGTGTTCCATGCTCTGGGCGGCTATCTGTACTGGATGGATTACATGCCGGACAACTTTCCGAAAGCGCTGGCAAGTCTGTATCCGATCCTATATAATTACAGCTACCTGTTGGTTGAAGGAGTGATCACGGTGATCGTCATCTCGATTCCCGCTGTGTCAAAGGCATTGGCGAGAGTGAAGAAAATGGCAGTGGAGTAAACAGAAAGTAAAGTCATTTCACAGAAACAGAAATGACTTTACTTTTTTTAAGTTTCTTTTAAAATAGGATTAGCGAAAATTCTGATGGATATAAAAATGAAAGATAAGATTTTTTTAAGATTTACGTCTGGGATTTTTTAAGCCTGCCACTTTATATTCAATACAGAAACAAAAAAACAGGGGAGGCAGTTATGGAACAAGAGACAATACTGGTTGTAGATGATAACAAAGAGATTGTCTATTCGATCAGCGAATTACTGAAATACGAAGGATATCAGGCGCTGGGCGCCTATGACGGGATGGAAGCCCTTGATGTGCTGGAACAGAACAAGATCGACCTGATCCTGCTGGACGTGATGATGCCGAGGCTGAACGGACTGTCCACGCTCATGAAGCTGCGGGAGAAGCATAAGATACCGGTCATCATCCTGTCGGCAAAGACGGAGGAGAGCGACAAAGTATCCGGGCTGATCATGGGAGCAGACGATTATGTGGAGAAGCCCTATAACCCGGCGGAGCTGATGGCGCGGGTGAAAGCGCACCTGCGGAGGTACCGTGCATGGGGCGGCGAAGCGCCGAAAGAGGATGCAGACCGTATCGTAAACGGCGGTCTGGTACTTGATAAGAAGCAGCGCATCATTGAGGTGGAAGGCGAAGAGGTACGGCTGACAGCTACGGAGTATAAGATACTGGAACTCCTTATGGAGCATCCGGGACAGGTTTTTTCGGCGGAGCAGATTTACGAGAATGTGTGGCAGGAAACGGCAACATATGCAGTTGAGAACACAGTCATGGTGCATATCCGCCATATCCGCGAGAAGATCGAGATCAATACTAAGAAACCAAGATATGTAAAGGTGGTGTGGGGAATTGGATACAAAATGGAAAAATATTGAAGAAAATGCAGTAAAATTTTTTAGACGGTATTACAAGCGGCTGGCGGAATTGGTGACGATCATTGGCGGGATCGCCTTTTTCTACAGCATAATCGCTTACCGCGGGTGGCATCCTACCGGTGAGTCTATATTTTTTGGGATTCTGGGAAATCTTCTGCTGGGAATCGGAATATATCTTGGAGTAAACGAGCTGCTGGACAAAAGGTTCAGAGACTGGCTGCCGGATGACGACAACAGTTATGCGGAGTGGAAAGAATACGGGAAAACTACGGAGCGCGGCATACGCATAGCGGGAGCTGCGGCGCTTCTGACGGCGCTCTGGTATTTCTTCTATCTTATGGGCGGAGCTGTTTACTGGGCAAACGGTCCTCATTATAACTATGCGTCAGGATATGTGATGATATTTTCTGCACTGCTCCAGTTTATTGTGGCGGAGACGGCTCTGAAACGTTTTCAGAAGAAACAGCTCGATTATATGATGGAGCAGATGGAGAATCTCAACCGGCGCAGGCTGGACGTTGCGCTTGAGATCGAGAAGAAGAGCTTGGAAAAGGTCTCCCGGAGTGACCAGCTCCGAGTGGATCTCATTACAAATGTATCCCATGATCTGAAGACACCACTTACATCCATGGTGGGATATATTGAGCTGATACGGAAAGAGGAGCTGAGCGATACGGTCAGGGATTATGTGGACGTCATATCCGATCGCGCGGAAAAGCTGAAAGAAATGGTGAACAGCCTCTTCAGCCTCGCAAAAGCGAGCAGCGGGAACATAGAGCTTCATCCGGAGAAGTTTGAACTGAACCGTATGATCGAGCAGATCTTTGCGGATATGGATGACCAGATCAAGAACAGCGGGCTGGAGTTCGTGACCCGTCTGACAGATGAAAATACGGAGCTGGTCTCGGATAATTCTTATTTTTACAGAATCTGCCAGAATCTTATGGAAAACGCCCTGAAATATTCTGCAAAAGGAACAAGGGTTTTTATCACTACTTACATCAGCAGGAAAGATTCAAACGTAGGTCCGCTGAAGGAAAATCTGTGTATGGAGATCACCAATACATCGGCGTATCCTATGGACTTTACAAAGGAAGATATCGTGGAGCGGTTCGCGAGGGGAGATAAAGCGCGCTCCAGCGACGGAAACGGGCTGGGTCTGGCAATCGTCAGCACATATGCAAAAGCACTTGGAGGGGAGTTTGATATAAAGATTGACTGCGATCAGTTCAAAGCGCGTGTGATGATGCCGAAGAAAGACGGCTGAACAGGAATGAAAATGAAAGAAGAGGTTTTGTATTGACAGGCTGCTACATGGCAGCCTGTTTCAATTTTTTCTGTTCTGTTTCCATCTGTTTCATTTTCTTCATTTCCCTTGCAATCAGGCAGATCGTCACGATGAATGCGATGCTGTCCGCTGACGGTCCTGCAAAGAGGATGCCGTCAAGTCCGAAGAACAGAGGCAGGATGAGAACAAGAGGAATGAGAAAGATGACCTGCCTTGTCATGGAGAGCAGCAGCCCCTTTACCGGTTTTCCGATAGCGGCGAAGAAATTGGACGAGATAAGCTGCACTCCGTTGAAGATAACCATAAAAAGGAAAATCCTCATAAATCTCACCGAAAATTCAAAGTAAGCCGCATCACCCGTGCCGAACAGGGAGATGATCTGATACGGAAAGAACTGGAAGAGGATAAAACCGATCGCGGAGATACACAGATTGGCTGTGATGGCAAGTTTATAAGTCTTCCGCACTCTGTCATACTGGCGGGCGCCGTAATTGAAACCGATGATCGGCTGGGAGCCCTGAGAGATTCCGATAATAACAGCAAGCAGGATTGCGTTCGTCTTCATCACGATACCGCAGGCGGCGAGAGGAATTTCTTTCCCGTATACAGACATTGCGCCGTAGTAGGTCAGTGAGTTGTTCAGCACGATCTGCACAAATGTAATCGCAACCTGATTCAGGCTGTTGCTCATTCCGAGAGAAGCGGTCTGGAGACATTCCTTTGCTGACAGGCCGATATCTTTTCTTGTCAGTGTTATATTCTTAAATTTTCTTATGTACAGCAGGGCAAAAATAAAGGAAAAGAACTGGCCGATGATGGTCGCCCATGCTGCTCCTGCTACTCCCAGATGAAAAATAAAGATAAATACGGGATCAAGGATCGTGTTGATGACGGCTCCGATCAGCATGCAGACCATGGAGTACTTCGGACTTCCGTCAGCTCGAGCCAGATTGCTCATACCGTTGGTGACGATAAGAAAAGGCATGCCGAGAGCTACGATGCGGGAGTAAGTTTCCGCATAGGGCATAACGTCCGGTGTGGCTCCGAAAGCAGTCAGCAGAGGCTGCATGAAAAACTCAACGAGCAGCGCATAGATAACGCCGAATACTACCATCATGCAGATTCCGTTCCCTACAACTCTCTGTGCGATATCCTTTTCACCTGCTCCCAGATGAAGAGAGAATCTCGAGGCGCTTCCGATTCCGATCAGGAGCGCGATGGCAAGACAGATTGTCGTAAGAGGATAAGCTACATTTGTGGCGGCGTTCCCGAGATAGCCGACGCCCTGGCCGATAAAAATCTGGTCTACGATATTATATAAAGAACTGACCAGCATGGCGATGATGCTGGGAATGGCAAAGCTCCTCAGAAGAGATGGAATGCTTTTGTATCCGAGGGGATTGTCGGCCGTATTCTGTTCTGCATCTGTATTCGGCTTTTGCAGTGCATGTGGATTCTTTAGTGTCTCTGTCAAATCGTTCACTTCTTTCTTATGAAATTTCGCCCATGTATTATAACGCAGATGCCGGGTCTGTGCCAGTATTTTGCAGAGATTTTGAGGCTTTTGAGTCTGAGCTTTTGAGAATACAACTCAAATATCTGCTAAATATCCATATATGGATATAATTATAAAATATGGAAAAATATAGTTGTGAATATCCAAAGTACAGCATATAATATCCAAAAGAGGATGAGGCGGTATTGAATAGGGAAGTATGAAACTGGTATGAGTGCAGAATAGAAAGGAGAGCGGAAAATATGGATATATCTGATCTGAAAAAGCTGAAAAAAGAAGCGGGACTCACAAACGCGGAAATTGCAGAACTCTCCGGGATTCCGGTAAGTACGGTCAACAAGATCTTTTCAGGTGCAACGAAGAATCCCCGCTATGCGACCCTGCTCGCGATCGAGCAGGTGCTTACGACAAAGGAAAAGATTCCGTTTACTTATGACAGACTGAAAGAAGAACCGACTATTGTCAGGGATGCGGCAACACCCTATATGTATTCTGCCCGGGAGTACGATGGAGCGGATATTGAAAAGTTGTCGGAATGGTCGCGGGCAGAGCTGATTAACGGAAAATTGTATATGCTCTCTGCGCCGAACAGGCTTCACCAGTATTTTGTGGCAGAGCTTCTCTTTGAAATTAAGAGCTATATCCGGGAGAAGAATGGAAAATGTGATGTTTATGCATCGCCCTTTGATGTTCGCCTCTTTGGGGATGACTCAACTATCGTACAGCCTGACCTTCTGGTTGTATGCAATAAAAATATCCTGACGGAAAAGGGATGCTCCGGCGCCCCGGACTGGGTGATCGAGATCGTTTCAAAAACCAATTCATCCCATGATTATGTCCGGAAGTTGATGCAGTATCAGAAAGCCGGGGTAAGAGAGTACTGGATTGTAGATCCGTTCCAGGAGCTGATCTCTGTATTCAATTTTGAAGATGCAAAGAAAAGCGGGGAGTACAACTATGGAGAACCAGTGCCATCCGGTGTACTGGAGGGGCTTGAGATCCAGTTTGGGGAGATGATGGAAGGGTACTGAAAGAGAAGCAGTTGAATATTGACAAATCTCCCAAATAAACTTATTGTATTAATGGAATAATACAAAACGAAAGGTGGTATTTCTATGCTGTCTGCGGTATTGGGCGTTATGGCGGTTTTCCTTTTCCTGCTGGTTATATGGCTGATCTCATATTACAGTATGAAGCGGAAAAGAAAAGCATACATTCACGAGAAGTTTGGAAAGATCCCGAAGATCAGGGAGTGGAACGAGGCTGTTAAGAACTACTATGATGTGGTAAGCGATGGTACTGGTCTGGATGATATTACATGGAATGACCTGTCCATGAATGAAGTTTTTCAGAGAGTCGCCCAGTGCGACACATCTCCGGGGGAGGAGATACTGTACTGGCGGCTTCGACGGAACAGGATATCGGCGGAAGAACAGCATATTTTCGAGGAGAGAGTGCGCGCATGGGCAGATAATGAAAAAGAGAGAGAGAAGATAGAAGAACTTCTCTGTGATATCGGAAAGAGCGATTCCTCATATTATCTTCCCGCTTATCTTGACGGGATAGAGTCATATATATTTGGACATCAATGGGTATACCGGGCGCTTCAGCTTTTGCTGGCGGCTGCGTTTATCTTTATGTTGATTCATCCTACTGACGGGGGAGTAATGCCTTTTGTGTGCGTATGTGCTGTGAATCTCGGGATATATTTCTGGATGAACATGAAGCATGACCTTGAGCTGTCTCTGATTGGAACAGCGGTAAGTCTTCTGGGAAATGCAAAGCAGATTGCCGCGAGAAAGAGAATAAGGGAATTATTTCCGGACCTGCAGGACGCGCTGGCCGGACTGAAAGGTGTTATACGTGGAGACAGGATCCTTCGAATCAAAAGAGAAGGCGCCCGAACAGGAGATGCACTGGGAACCTGTCTTGACTATCTGCTTGGCATTACTCTGATGCAGATCACCACATACAATAAAGTGATAAAGCGTCTGATGAACAATGTGGAAAACTATCTGACGGTGTTCCGCTGTATCGGAGAACTTGACGCGGCGATCAGTACGGCGTCATTTCGGAAGTCCCTGCCATGGTGCTGTATTCCGGAGTATACAGACGAGAAGAAACTGGAAATGACGGAAGTATATCATCCGCTCATCAAAGAGCCGGTGGCAAATAATTTTGCTGTTGAAAAGAGTTGTCTGATCACCGGATCCAACGCATCGGGAAAATCTACATTTATAAAGGCTGTTGCTGTCAATGTCGTACTCGCGCAGGCGATCAATACATGTGCGGCAAAGCGTTTTTTGATACCGCCGGCTGAAGTGATCACGTCCATGGCTGTGAGGGACGACCTGATGGCAGGGGAAAGTTATTTTATCCGCGAGATCAGATATCTGAAACGGATTCTTGACAGTATTACAGAAGAACGTGTAACAATATGTGCCATTGACGAGATACTGCGGGGAACGAATACCGGAGAACGCATCCGGGCGTCAAGAGCGATTCTTGAATACCTTAGAGATAAGAACTGTATTGCGCTTGTGGCGACACATGATAAAGAACTGACGGAGCTTCTGGGGGATGATTATTTGAATTATCATTTCAGTGAGGAAATCGGGGAGAGCGATATCGCATTCAGTTATAAGATTATGGAAGGGCCGGCGACATCACAAAATGCCGTGAAACTGCTGGAGTTTGCAGGCTTCCCGGAAGAGATCATAAAAGCGGCGCAGGAATAAGCTATAAATAGTTGACGGGATAGGAGAATGCTGCCTACGATGTAATCGCAGGAAAATAGAAGCATGGCTGCCGCGAAATGCGACAGAGATATTGAAATTATCGTTAAATATAGTAAAATTTCATATTAGTGAAATGATTTAACTGCATTTTGTCTGTATGAGACTGTTTTTGAGGATGTGAAAAGATGAGAGAAGAGATTTTGAAAAAAATGAAAGATACTGCAGATTATATATTCTGTCATCCGGAGCTGTCGCTGAAGGAATATAAATCTTCCCATGCTTTGGCGGACTTCCTTGAAGCCGAGGGATTCGAAATCACCTGGGGGCTGGCAGGATTTGAGACTGCATTTGTGGCGGAATGGAGCAGCGGGCGTCGTAAAAACGAACCGGAAGAAAGTGTACAGGCAGAGAACGGACCGGCCGAATCAACCGAACCAATCATCGGTTTTCTGGCGGAGTATGACGCCCTGCCGGGACTGGGGCAGGAGTGTGTGTCCCGGCAGAAGCAGGACGGAGGCCCGGGACACGGGTGCGGACACAATCTGCTGGGAACCGCCTGCGCTGGCGCGGCATGTGATCTGAAAGACAGGATGCAGGCTGAAAATCTGCCGGGAACAATCCGTGTGTACGGCTGTCCGGCGGAGGAGATCGTGGTCGGAAAGATCCGGATGAATGAGCAGGGAGTGTTTGATGATCTGTCTGTGGCTGTGACATGGCATCCTTTTGACCGGAACCGCGTCAGCTATGATATCTGGCAGGCTCAGGATATCAAGAATTATAAGTTCTACGGAACTGCAGCGCACGCGTCAAAGCATCCCGAGATGGGTAGGAGCGCATTAGATGCAGCAGAGCTGATGAACGTGGGAGTCAATTACCTGCGGGAACATGTGACGGATGATGTGAGGATGCACTATACCTATACGAATACGGACGGCCCGGCAAATATCGTACCGGCCTATGCGTCTACCAATTATTTTATCCGTTCCAATAAGTGGGAGAGGACAGCTGACGCCTCGGAGCGGGTAGACAACTGTGCCAGAGGGGCGGCGCTCATGACAGGAACCAAGATTGAGATCGAGCGGGTGACATGTAATAAGGAAATGAAAGTGAATCGGACTCTGGCGGAGCTCTTTTATGAAGAGATGACAAAGATTCCGGCGCCGTCCTATACAAAAGAAGAGTTGAAGTTTGCGGAAGAGATATCAGAAGCGTCAGGATTTGATAACAAGGGCGAGTATTTTACAGGATTGGAGCCTCTTGAGGACAAACCGGTGCCGCTGTCTATTGGAACGGACGTATCTGATGTAAGCCATACGGTTCCTACGATTATGCTGAGCGCGGCTGCCATGTGCAAGGGAACACCGCTGCACCACTGGGCGGCAACTGCTCAGGCGGGCATGAGTATCGGCCAGAAAGGGATGTTCTATGCGGCTGGGTGTATGGCTGCAGGGGCGTACCGGCTGGTAAGAGAACCGGAACTGATCCGAAAAGCATGGCAGGAGATGGGGTGACGGTTATAAAATGTGGAAAGTGATGATATCAAGATGAAAGAAAACGAAAAGATACAGCTCTTTGAAAAAGCGCCAATCCCCGGGGCAGTGGCAAAGCTTGCTGTTCCTATGATCTTCAGCTCCCTTGTCATGGTGCTCTACAATATGGCGGATACTTATTTTGTGGGTATGATGAATGATCCGGTGGAAAATGCCGCGGTATCTCTGGCTGCACCGGTACTGCTGGCATTTAATGCGGTGAACAATCTGTTCGGCGTGGGTACATCCAGTATGATGAGCAGGGCACTGGGGAGAAAAGATTATGAAATGGTATCGGAAAGCTCGGCTTTTGGCTTTTACTGTTCCCTTATATGCGGCGTCCTTTTCGGACTTTTCTGCGGTATTCTGCACAATCCGCTTCTGACGCTGATCGGAGCGGATGCGACTACCCGGGCAGCGACGCAGGGATATATGTTCTGGACAGTCTATCTGGGAGCGGCGCCTGCCATCCTCAATGTAGTTATGGCATATCTGGTTCGGTCAGAAGGCGCGGCTCTTCATGCCAGCATAGGCACTATGAGCGGCTGCCTTCTTAATATTGTTCTGGATCCTATATTTATTCTCCCATGGGGACTGAACATGGGAGCCGCAGGAGCGGGACTGGCAACTTTCCTTTCTAACTGCGTGGCTTGTCTGTATTTTTTTGTCCTTCTTTATGTAAAGAGAGGTAATACATTTGTATGTATTAATCCGAGAAAGTTCCGCCTCAAAAAGAGGATCATCATAGAAGTGTGCGGCGTCGGAATTCCGGCTTCGATCCAGAACCTTCTGAATGTGACGGGAATGACAATTCTAAACAATTTCACTTCCGCATACGGCGCAGACGCTGTGGCGGCAATGGGGATCACATACAAGATCTATATGGTGCCAATGCAGGTGGCTCTGGGGTTTTCTCAGGGGATTATGCCCCTTGTCAGTTATACATTTGCTGCAGGAAATATAAAGAGGATGAAAGGTACGATTCTGTTTGCGCTTAAGCTCATCGTGCCGGCTTTGGCTGTGGTGACCATTGGATATTATGCGGGAGCTGATGTGTTGATCAGTCTGTTTATGAAGAATGAGGCCATCATTGCGTATGGTTCGTCATTCCTGAGGGGCTTCTGTCTGGGAATTGTATTTCTCAGCATTGACTTCCTGGCAGTCGGCGTATTTCAGGCATTGGGCCTGGGCAGATATGCGCTTGTATTTGCCATTATGAGAAAGGTTGTGCTTGAAATCCCGGCTCTGATCATACTGAACCGGCTGTTCCCGCTGTATGGCCTTGCCTATGCACAGTTTGCCGCGGAATTGATTCTGAGTATTTGCGCAGTTGTGATGCTGCGGCATATTTTCAGAAAGTACGGAAAGAAACAGCCTGCTGCAGTACGGCAGACGGATTGAGATAAAAAAGCAGCACAGCGCTGCAAAATAAGGAGAATAAATAATATGAAGAAACGTATCATTCTCGGCTCGGCTTCTCCGCGCAGGCAAGAACTTCTTTCGCAGATTGGCGTGGAGTTTGAGGTAAGAGTCAGTAATAAGGAAGAGATATATAAGAGCAGTATACCGGAAGAGATCGTAAAAGAGCTTTCTCTCATGAAAGCAGAGAATGTAGCTTCAGAACTAGACGGGGATATTAAAGATACGGTTATCATCGGTGCAGATACTATAGTCGTGCTGGACGATGAAATACTGGGGAAACCGTCGGATGAAGAAGATGCAGTCCGCATGCTCACACGCCTGCAGGGAAGGGAACACTGGGTGTATACCGGCGTGGCCGTTCTTGATTTCGGACCGGACGGCGAGAAAACAGTGATCAATTATCCGGTTGGAACGAAAGTGTATGTCAATGCCATGACGGAAGACGAGATATGCGCCTATGTCGCGACAAAAGATCCGCTGGACAAGGCGGGCGCTTACGGCATACAGGGAAGGTTTGCCGCGTATATCGACCGGATTGACGGCGATTATTATAACGTGGTAGGGCTCCCGGTGTCACGGGTATACCGGACGCTCAAAGAGATTATATAAAAATAGAGGCGCAGTCCATTCACAGGCTGCGCCTTTGATATTACTTGAGAAATCAGATACCATATTTTCTATACATTTCTTCCCGGTATTCCGGGTCAGATGCGATCTTAATGATCAGATTGTCTTTCTTTTCTTTACTGAGGATGAGGATCAGCCTGCTGTAGCGTTCAGAAGCTTGTTGCTCACCGATTTCCTGACCGATGCGCTCGCCTTCTTTTATTGCGTCATCCCATATCATTTGTCCGAGTTTTGTCATTGCAATCGCCTCCTTTACAACTGTCAAATCATCGTTATTTAAAAATTTTACTGCGAAAGCATACAGAATGGCTTCCATTTTTTGCACTTCGCTTCTGCTGAATGAGTTTTCCGCTTTCTTCAATATATGGATACCGTCCATGATGCGGTTTTTCTGTTCCGGCTTCTCTGCCATGAGGGGTGAGAGCAGCAGTGGTATAATGTCTTCCCGTTGCAGCCCGGCTGCTGTTTTTTGATCGAGCTGCGAGAGGATCTTGCCAGGATCATTATCCTTCAGGCGGATAACTCTTACCCGGTATGTATTGATGCTTTCGGATATACTGTTGCGGATTTTCCTGACTTTGGAGGAGCATATAACGTAAGTAATTACCGGAGCATTTATCCGTCTTGCTGTAGATGCTTCGTATTCTCGAAAACGTTTCAGATCATCGACGGTAAGAGAATCACTTTCGAATTCAAAGTGATACCAGTTCCCGTTCTCCATTTCGTAGAGAAAATCCTCATACATATGCCGGGTTTCCAGTTCCACAATCTCGGTCGGCGCCGACCGGACTGCTTTTTCCTTTATCCCGAGCCAGTGGATCAGTTCATCGCCGAAATAGTCTATGGCTGATTTAAGTGCTAAATCTTCCAGATGGCTGAGATCACTGTTTCTTTTGTAATTGTCCTGCAATAAAACCTCCGTTTCCAGCGGCACAGGAACTGTCTCCATACTATTATAATATCATAACAGACAGCAGATTGCTTTGTTTTTGTAAAAATAACGGATTAATTAGCTGCGATGGATATCTGTCCGAGGTGGACGCAGATATTCGGATTGGTATTGGATGACTAACATCCAGAGAAGCGAAATGGATAAGAATCACTTCGAAATATATAATATGGGCGGCAGTATCTGTGCGAAACTGCGGTCTGTGACAAATACAGTATCACAACCAAAGAAGAACTGCAATGTGGAAGTGCAGGTGATTTCATTTTCAGCATTTTTGACAAAGAGAAAACAATTCGTTAGAATGGTGGCTATACAGGGAATAAGAGTAAAAATGTGTTGTTTACACCATCTCCCACAGCATCTGCCCTTTGTCCCGCAGCCATTTCCGCGCTGCCCGGTAATCCGGTAAGACAGATTCCACAATGGCATAAAATGCCTTTGAGTGGTTCATCTCCCTGCGGTGGGCAAGCTCGTGTACAACGACATAGTCCAGCACTTCTTCCGGGGCGAGGATGAGCCGCCAGTTGAAATTTAAGTTGCCCTTACTGCTGCAGCTTCCCCAGCGGGTCTTCTGCTCCCGGATGGAGATGCGGCCGTAAGAGACGTCCATAATGCGGGCGTAATATTCTGTCTTCCGGGTGAAGATATCCCTTGCAATTTCGATGTAGCGGCTGCGGTCTTTTTCAGAGAGCGGCGGATGCGCGGAAGAAGAGTTTTTTTTCTGCTCTTCAAGTCCTTTTGCGCGGGCAAGATGCTTCAACACCCAGTTTTCATTTTTAGAGACAAAATTATCAATATAGGAACGGGCGCAGTGTCTGGGAGAACGCACGAGAACGCGGCCATCGCGGGTCACCTGGATCGCGATGGTCTTCCGGCTGCTGTATATAATTTCGTATTCAAAAGGATGGTTCATGATAGTACCCCGGAATTCTGTTAAGTGGTAACAATTGATAGTGTATAGTGTAGCAGGAAACGTGGACCTTCCGCAAGTGTCAGAAAGCAGGATTTCCCGAAGACAGGATTGGGATAAAAAAGGAGTAAAAATGGAACGAATACTTATTATAGAAGATGACGAGGTTCTGGCGCAGGGAGTGAAGTTCAATCTGGAGCTGGCAGGATTCTCCGCAGATACAGCATCTGATTTGAAAGAGGCAAAGAGAAAACTGGATAATGTGCTGTGGGCAGGAACGGGATCAGAAGCAGGCTGGCAGCTCTTGATTCTGGATGTAAATCTCCCAGACGGGGATGGATTCGCTTTTGCAGGCAGCTTGAGAAAAGAGCGTGACATCCCGGTGATCTTTCTGACGGCGAGAGATCTGGATGAAGATATGATGCGGGGCTTTGAGACCGGAGCGGATGACTATATCACAAAACCGTTTAATGTACAGATACTGGTTCAGCGGGTGCGCGCGGTATTGAAGCGATATCGTATGGGAAATGAGAAGAAGGAGCGGATCAAAGCAGGAAATCTGGAGATAGACTTCAGGTCTTGGCAGGTGTGGAAAAATGGAGAGGAACTTATACTTACGCCCACTGAGTTTAAGCTTTTGAAGAAATTCCGGTGGGGCTGGCTGTCGGCGGGATTGTGAGCTATTTCATACAGCCGTCCGGATGGAGCTGGCTGAACATGCTGATGATTTCTGTATGTGTCGCTGCGGCAGATGTAGTTACCGTCTTATGCTCCATTCAAAGACCGGCGAAGATAGCCGCTTCCATATCACCGGTCGAAGCCGCAAAATACGGGGGATATGAAACAGGAGACAAGGGAGGGGAACAGAAGCAGAGCGGAAAACTGGCGCGCAGGATCACTCCGGGAAGTCTTGCTCTTATGAGTAGTTTTCGGAATAAGAAAAAGACAGCCCTAACCCTCGTATCTCTCGGAATTGGCGGTGTGCTGTATATGCTGGCGGCTTTCTGGGTGAGTTCTACAGATCAGGAAAAGTATGCAAGACAGGGGGAGTTTGCATATGGTGAGTTTGTCATTGATTATTCGTATAATCTTGTGGAGACGGTGGAACACGGAGAGATGGAACTGCGGACAGAACACCCGCTGGACAGCTCAGTGACCGAAAAAATTGAGAGTATTGATGGTGTGGAAAGGGTGATTCCCGTGGAAAGTATTCCGGTTTCTTTTGAAACACACAATGATGACGGGAGCGTACGTGTAGGAGCACTCAGTGAAGAGCGTGCAGAGTCTCTCCGGGATATTGTACAGGAGGGGAATCTGTCTTATAAAGATATGGCGGAAAACGAGAGTATCATAACGACAGACGGCGGCGTTTGGGAAGAAGTGTATGGATGGAAACTGGAAGTGGGAGATGAAGTGGCGCTTACCTGGTATGACGGGCGGCAGGAACGTGAGGAGACTTTTACTGTGTGCGGGATTATTGACGCAGATGATTTCTCCAGAGTGTCGGACGGTCGGCCGGGAGACCATACGTTGTCATTCCTGCTCCCGGATGTGGTCCTGCAGAAGATGGCGGGAGATGCCGGCCTGACCGGAAAACTCGTGATCAAGACAGATATGGACAAGGATGAGCAGATAGAGGACAGTCTGAATGCGCTTCTTGAAGAGTATCCGTATTATTCCCTTGACACGCTGCGGGAAAATATACTTGAAACAGAATCTATGTTTACGCTGTTTTTTTCAGTCATGGTCGGGATCAGCCTGTTTATCATAGCATTTGCTCTTATCAATCTGCTCAACACACTTATTACAAATATTCTGACACGCGGACGTGAGTTTGCCATGCTCCAGTCTGTCGGCATGACAAGAAAGCAGCTTGCAAAAATGCTCCGTGTGGAAGGACTGACGCTCTCGGCTGGAAATCTTCTGATAACGTTAGTGTTCGGCACTGCGGCGGGATATCTGATGATCTGGTTACTGAGATATTTTGGCGCAGACTATATGCATTTCGTGTTCCCTGTGTGGCTCTTTCTTGGATATGCAGTTTTTATCCTGCTTGTTCCGGTACTGATCACGGAATATATGGTGAGGAGGTTCCGGCGACAGACGCTTGTGGAGAGACTGAGAGAAGAATAATGGGATAATAATATGAAAAAGAGGAGAATGTATCGATGATAAAATAGATACGTTCTCCTCTTTTTCATGGTTTATATGTCTGGCAGATTTAGTTATTCACCGAATGATGCGCCGGATAGGAATCAACGGTCAGTGCCTCAAATGCATATCCCTGACTCCGGTAATGCTTGATGATATCCGGCAGAGCCTCTACAGTTGTTCCTTTCGCATCAGTATCATGCATCAGGATGTTAATGTGCTGGGCGTTGCTGGATGTGGCATTTTCAACAAGCGTCTTTGCGGGAATGTTATTTCCGCTGGCGTCTGTGGAATCACAGTTCCAGTCAAAATACTGGTAACCTTTTTCCTGTACTTCTTTGGTCAGTTTGGTCATAATGCCGGGGCAGTACTGTTTGCTTACGGTATTGCTCGACCCGCCTGGAAAACGGATCAGTTTCGACTCTATACCGGTTGCTTCTTTTACCATATCAGAAATCTTCTGCAGATCGTCAAAATATGCTTCCTCAGATGCATAGACTTTTGCATAGTCGTGAGTGTAGGTATGCAGCGCCACAACGCTGCCCTGATCGACGATGCGTTTGAGTACATCGTTATGTTTCTGGTTATTTCCCGTTACGAAAAAGGTGGCCTTCGCATTGTATTTATCCAGGATCTTAAGAATCTTGTCTGTGTGCGCGGAGGGACCGTCATCAAATGTGAGATAGACGACCTTACGGTCATAATCCCGGTCCTTTCTGACGGTAACTTTCCGAACGGTGGTTCCTTCATTTCCGGAACGGTCTTTTGTCGTATATGTAACTTCATAAGTGCCTGGCGTGGCAAAATCAACCTGATCTGAATTGACGGAAAACTTCGGGTCCGGATCCATGTCATCGGTCACTGTGATGCCTTCGGAGAAGTCCATTGTTCGCCCTTGAAGTACTTCCACATTGTCTGCACCCTGGACTACAGGCGGAGTGATGTCTTTTTTTCGTGTCAGTGTGGTGGTCTCCACGGTCTCGTTGCCGGATGTATCCGTAGCGGCAATCTGTACGTCATAGGTTCCCTCTTTATCCCATGGTTTCTGATCTTTAAACCGTATGGAAGTCTCTGTAAAGTCGCTGACTTCTTTTACAAATTTTTCCGGTGTGATTTTTTCCACAAGATCCGTTGTATAAGGTTTTAAGGTCAGCTTGGGAGGCGTTGTGTCCTCTACTTTGACAGTGGCTTTATACTCGTGTCCGCGGCATGTATAGGTGACAGGATAATCTCCGAGCTTTTCCACATTTGCTTTTGATTGGATATCTACGTCTTTTTTGTCGGCAAAATAAAGATCTTTTACGTTTTCCCACGGATCAAACGGCGACATGAGTTCATGTTTAATGACGGTATCTTTCAGTTTTACCGGATGAGTGTAAAAATATGCAAATATCCCTGCTGCAGCCATGATCAGAATAATTAGCAGTACGGCGGTGATCCGCAGCAAAGTACGCCGGCGTTTTCTTTTTTTTAATAATTTTCTTTTGTCTTTCTTTGTCATATTCCCCTCTTATGTAAAAAAACAATTTATGTGTGTGGCTTCACTATACTAGGATAAAGGGATATATGCAAGTCAGTTACATAAAACATAATCAAAAGTACATAAAATATTAAGAATTGACCATTTTCGCCGGGATGGTTATACTATACACGATACGTTTCAAGCGGTGCAAAAGGATGGTTATATGAATAGAAAGAATAAGGAAAGCGATGATATAAGGCAGAATAACAATGAAAATCGAAAAAATAAAAAGAGTCCGGGCGGCCGTATGCGGAATCTGAGCGAAGCACTGTATATGGAGCTTCGCGAGCACAAAAGTTCCTTTATTGTGTATTTCACACTCCGCATCCTTGTGATCGTGATGTTGCTTCTTCAGCTGCTGAACCGGAACTATGAGAATGTGTTTCTCTGTGCATTGACGTTGATCCTGTTGATCATGCCAAGTCTTGTGCAGGTTACGTTTAAAGTGGAGCTGCCTACGACACTTGAGATCTTTATCCTGATCTTTATTTTCGCAGCCGAGATACTGGGGGAGATCAGTGAGTTTTATCTCGTATTTCCTTTCTGGGATACAGTACTCCATACGATCAATGGATTCCTTGCGGCGGCCATCGGCTTCTCCATGGCAGATCTTTTGAACCGGAGTGAAAAAATCGTATTTAATCTTTCACCTTTGTTTACAGCTATTGTTGCATTTTGTTTCTCTATGACGATCGGCGTCATCTGGGAGTTCTTTGAGTTCGGAATGGATCAGTTGGCCGGGTATGATATGCAGAAAGATACAGTTATCCATACGATCCGATCAGTAACGCTGGATCCGGCCGGCCGTAATGTGCCCTATGTGATAGGTAATATTACGGAGACGGCGGTAAATGGACAGGAGCTGGGACTTGGAGGTTATCTGGATATCGGCCTGATCGATACGATGCAGGATCTGATCGTCAACTTTATCGGTGCGTTTGTATTTTCCGTGATAGGTTTCTTATTTGTAAAAAACCGGGGGAAAGGCAAACTTGTCGGCAGATTCATCCCCCGCAGGAAAGCAAAGGATAGAGATTTCCTGAAGATTGCAAGAGAGATCGCGGAGAACGGAGATGACGTGAGAACAGTAGTGCGCAATAGAGCGGGGCGGCGGGTAGAAAAAAAGAAAAAATCAGTGGCTAAGCCGGAAGATCAACTTCCAGATAAGAAAGAGGATAAAAGCTCCGAAGATCGTTGAGGCGATATAGAGCAGAATAACGCCGGTATTGCCGAGGTACGGGAGCAGATCACGGAATATAACCTGCTGCATCTGGTAATCCGGATTAATATAGAACATATTGATCGTTCCGAATCTGTCCAGAGACAGGTTCAGGAGTTCGGCGATCAGGCAGCAGGTGAGATACAGACATGTGCTGTACAGAAAAGGACGCAGTGGGAACGCGGGTGCAAGGATGCGGGAAAACAGCGTCCTTTTTTCATTTGATCGGAGCAGACGTATATAGGTGATCCCTGCGGTTATCCCTATTATAATAAGAAGAATATGCCACAGGTAAGAATGCAGAGTAAGGGCGGGAAGCGGGTAAATAAGCCCGGATGTATCTGCGAATACAGCAATTCCGCCCAGCAGACAGTAGCACATGAGAAAAGAGAGCAGAGCTGATCTGGCATGTCTGTTTCGTATCCACGGATAGACGAGCAGGACATACATGGGGATACTGCAGAGTTGAAATGGAAAATACCACCAGTTATAGCTGCCGCCTCCGATGACGAATGTAAGAGTAAGTTGTTTCCATATTTCACTGCAGAACATAATAATACCGCATGCGAAGAAGAAAATATCCGATATATGTGAAAAATATGTTGATAGCAAAGATTTTTTTCTGTTCATTTATGCACCTCTCCTATATTATAGCGCAAACTTGGAAATGTTTATACCGGATTGCTGTTTTTTAAAGTCGGGTAAGCGGGGAAAGGATGTGATATTGTATGAAACATACAAATAATCGATAATTTTTCGGTGATTTTAGACAAAGTGATATGAGAAGTTGAGAACTGCTCCGATATTCGGGAAAAAGCCATGAAAATTCAATAAAACTTTATTCCGTTAAAGTTATGAAAAACGACAAAATGAAGTAAAAAATGAGTGCCTGAACGAAAAAAAGATTCGTGTGTGAAAATGTTGACAAAATTCGAAACGGGGCGTAATATTTATTCAGCTTTTCGAAATGATATTTTAATAAGTAGGAAAGCTGTTACATAAGGAAAAAGCAAGGCAGCTTTTTCTGTACAAGACGGACGGAACTGAAAAGTGAAAAGGATGATAAGGGGTTCAAAGATGAGCAACTCTTTTTTTTATGCAAAAATCAATCCGCAACAGATCAGGACGCCCGCCGATCTATACAGTAGAAAGTAAAAAGACAAAGGAGGGAGCAATACGGGAAATCTGACAGAAACATTGATGGAAGAGCTCAATTGTGAGACGGTATTTACTCTTCCGGTCGTGGGAGGTATCTCCGAATCCGTGGTGGTCACATGGATCATCATGGCGGTTCTTGTTCTGCTGTCTATTATCCTGACGAGAAACCTCAGGGTGGAAAATCCCGGCAAAGTTCAGCTCGCATTGGAAGCTGGCATAAGCTGGGCGCAGAACTTTTTTGAAGGGGTTATCGGAAAAGAAAGCCGAAGATACAGCCCTTATCTGATCACGGTACTTCTCTATCTGGCTGCAGCGAATACGCTTGCGCCGCTGTTCGGCTTTAAACCGCCGACAAAAGATCTGAACGTGACGGCAGCTCTGGCTATTATGAGCATGTGCCTGATCGAATTTTCGGGCATCCGCAAGAACGGGGTAGTTCACTGGGTAAAACATTTCGCCCAGCCTATTCCGGTGGTAGCGCCGATCACAGTACTGGAGATCGTCATCCGGCCGCTGTCGCTCTGTATGCGACTCTTCGGAAACATGCTGGCCGGGTTTGTGGTGTTGGAACTGCTTAAGTTCTTTGTACCGCTGATCATACCGATCCCGGTAAGTTTTTATTTTGATATCTTCGACGGTCTGCTTCAGGCGTATGTATTCGTATTCCTGACGGCGCTGTTTATGACTGAGGAGATGGAGTGATCCCGCAGCTTGCGGGGAGCCGTTGCCGTATGGAGGAAACGGCAGGGAAATTTCATAACACAAAAAAACTATGAAAAAAGGAGATTAAAATTATGGGAACAATTATTGCTATCGGAGCTGGTATTGCAGTATTAACAGGTATTGGAGCAGGTGTAGGTATCGGTATCGCAACAGGAAAGGCTACAGAGGCGATCGCAAGACAGCCTGAGGCAGAGGGAAAGATCAGTAAGAACCTGATCCTTGGATGTGCGCTTGCAGAGGCAACAGCTATTTATGGTTTCATCATCGGACTTCTGATCATCATTCTTCTTCAGTAATGGCAGTGGCAGAATTTAGAGACGATAACATGAAAGGTGGGTTGCAAAGGTGATTTCAATAGACTTGAACCTTGTCTGGACCATAATCAACCTTGTTGTTCTTTATCTTTTGCTTAGACATTTCCTCATCGGTCCTGTGATGAACATCATGGATCAGAGAAAACAGATGATAGAGGATGGATTCAAGAATGCGCAGACAGCGCAGGAAGACGCAAACAGGCTGAAGCAGGAGTATGAGACGGCTTTAAACGGAGCAAAACAGGAATCCGTACAGCTTATAGAGGATGCAAGAAAGAGTGCGAAAGTCGAATATGACCGCATTATAAATGAAGCGGGAGAAAAAGCCGGCACTATGATCGAATCCGCAAAAGAGAGCGTGCGCATCGAACGTGAGCAGACGATGAAAGAACTGAAGTCACAGATCGCAGGTCTTGCTGCCGCATCAGCGGCAAAGATCATTGGCAGAAATGCAGATGATAAGGAGGGTCAGAGCCTGTACGATCAGTTTTTGAAAGAAGCAGGTGAGGGCGATGGCAATGCAGACAAATAAGGAAATACGTTGTTCTTCTCCGGCAGTTTCATATGGAAAAGTTCTTTTTGAACTGAATATTCCGGAAGAGAGTGTTCGGAAGACACGGGAGATATTAGCGGCTGTTCCGCAGCTTTCAGAGTTGTTTATGAATCCTACGGTTGCCCTGAAGAAAAAGCTGGCAGTCATTGACAGGGTCTTTCCCGAAGAAATGAGAAATTTTCTGAAAACAGCATGCAAGTATCGCAGAATGGATCTTATGGATGAGATCTTTGCCGCATATGACAAGTGCAGAGATGAGAAGAACAGAACGTTGAATGCTGTGCTTACATGCACCGTTGACCCGAGCGAGGAACAAAAACAAGGAATGGAAGCATTTTTGTGCAGAAAATACGGCGCAGAAAAAGCGCAGATCGAAGTGCGCCATGACGCAGATCTTCTGGGCGGATTTATTCTCCGCGTGGGCAGCGATGAATATGACTGGAGTATGAAAGGTCGTCTGGACAGGCTTACACAGACTTTAGCGCACTGACAATAAACCTGGAGGTGAACAAGGTGAGTTCAATCAACTCAGATGAGATTATCTCTATACTCCGAGAAGAGATAGAGAATTTTGATACAATGAGCAAAGACAGTGAAGTCGGAACTGTCGTCTCAGTAGGTGACGGGATCGCCACGATCTATGGGATCGACCACGCCATGTACGGAGAGATCATCACATTCGAGACCGGGCTTAAAGGAATGGTTCAGGATATCCGCAAGGATGAGATAGGATGTATCCTTTTCGGAAGTGATACCGAGATCCGTGAGGGCACAAAAGTATCCCGCACAGGAAAGAAAGCCGGCGTACCTGTCGGTGAAGCATATATAGGAAGAGTCGTCAATGCGCTTGGAGAGGCGATTGACGGACGGGGCGAGATCAAGGCGGACGATTACCGCCCGATCGAGCAGGAGGCTCCGGGAATCATAGACAGAAAGTCTGTCAGCGTTCCGATGGAGACCGGTATCCTGTCTATCGACGCAATGTTCCCGATCGGCCGCGGACAGCGTGAGCTGATTATCGGAGACCGTCAGACAGGAAAGACATCAATCGCAATGGACACGATCTTAAACCAGAAAGGAAAAGATGTAATCTGTGTCTATGTTGCGATCGGACAGAAAGCATCTACGGTGGCAAAGGTAGTAAACACGCTGAAGTCACACGGCGCTATGGACTATACAATCGTGGTATCCTCCACGGCGAGCGACTGCGCACCGCTGCAGTATATTGCTCCCTATGCAGGAACATCAATGGCAGAATATTTTATGTATCAGGGAAAAGATGTTCTGATCGTATATGACGATCTGTCCAAACACGCAGTTGCATACCGTGCGCTGTCACTTCTTCTCGGACGTTCTCCGGGACGTGAGGCATATCCGGGAGATGTATTCTATCTCCACTCAAGACTGCTGGAGCGCTCCAGCCGTTTGAGCGATGAGAAAGGCGGCGGTTCCATCACAGCTCTGCCGATCATTGAAACACAGGCAGGAGATGTATCCGCATATATTCCGACAAACGTGATCTCCATTACAGACGGTCAGATCTTCCTGGAGAGCGGTCTTTTCGCATCAGGTATGAGACCGGCGGTCAATGTAGGTCTTTCCGTATCCCGTGTGGGTGGCGCGGCGCAGACAAAAGCGATGAAAAAAGCATCAGGAAGTATCCGTATTGATCTGGCGCAGTACAGAGAGATGGAAGTGTTTACACAGTTCAGTTCTGATCTGGATCCTGCAACGAAAGAACAGCTTGAATACGGAAGCGGCCTGATGGAATTGCTGAAACAGCCGCTGTATCATCCGCTGTCTCTGCATGAGAAGGTTATTACCCTCTGTGCGGCGACGCATAAAGTACTCCTGGGAATCGATAAAAAGGAGATCAAGCAGTTCCAGTCAGATATGCTTACATATTTTGACACTGCACATCCGGAGATCGGACAGGAGATCGAGGAAAAGAAAGTGCTGTCTGACGAACTGATTGAAAAGATCGTAGAGACTGCAAAGGAATTCAAGAAGAGCAGGTGATAACATGCCAAATATCAGAGAGATACAGAGCCGTATCAACAGTGTCAAAGATACGATGAAGATTACAAACGCGATGTATATGATCTCCTCTTCCAAGATGACGCAGGCAAAGAAAAAGCTGGCGGATACCGAACCTTATTTTTACGCTCTGCAGGGCGAGATTTCAAGAATCTTAAGGCATCTGCCCGAGCTGGAACATAATTATTTCATGCAGAGAAAAGAAATCCCGCAGGAAGAGCGGAAGATCGGTTCCATCGTGATCACTGCCGATAAAGGACTGGCAGGGGCGTATAACCACAATATCGTAAAGCTGGAAGAAGAGATCCTGGCAAAACCGGGAATCCACAAGCTGTTCATTGTGGGAGAACTGGGCCGTCATTACTTTGCAAAGCGCGGGGTAGAGATTGATACAAATTTCCAGTATACTGTGCAGAAACCGACCATGCATCGCGCCAGAGATATCTCCGGAGTGCTGCTGGATCAGTTTGAAAAGGGTGAACTGGATGAAATCTATATCGTGTACACGCGAATGGAAAATTCTGTTCAGTCAGATGCGGAAGTGATTAAACTTCTTCCCCTTGAGAGAAGTTCATTCAATGAAATGAAGATGCCTCTTAATGTGCACCGTGAGTCAATCGAACTGTATCCGTCTGCAGAGGCTGTGCTGGACAGTATTGTACCGAACTATGTAACCGGTATGATATACGGTACGCTTGTTGAGTCTTATGCGAGTGAGCACAATGCCCGTATGATGGCCATGAAATCGGCAACTGACAGTGCGCAGGATCTGATTCATGACCTGTCTATCGTGTACAACAGGGCGCGGCAGGCAGCCATCACACAGGAGATCACAGAAGTCTGTGCAGGTGCAAGGGCACAGCAGAAGTAGCAGGATACTTTTGGAAAGAAAGTGAGAATGATTATGAATAAAGGAAGAATCACACAGGTCATGGGACCTGTCGTTGACGTAGTATTTGAAGACGGCGAACTTCCCTTTATCAAAGATGCGCTTGAAGTTGAAAACAATGGAAAGAAGTGCATTATGGAAGTAGCCCAGCACCTCGGAAACAATGAGGTGCGCTGTCTGATGCTGGCAGCAAGCGAGGGGCTTCATAAAGATATGGAAGTTACAGCCACAGGAGACGGCATTAAAGTGCCGGTCGGAGAAAAGACGCTGGGCAGACTTTTTAATGTACTCGGCGAGACGATCGACGATGGAGATGCTATTGAAGATTCTGAAAAATGGGTGATCCACAGAGATCCGCCGTCGTTTGAGGATCAGAGCCCGGTCGTTGAGATTCTGGAGACCGGTATCAAGGTTATCGATCTTCTGGCGCCGTATGCGAAGGGCGGTAAGATCGGACTCTTCGGAGGAGCCGGAGTCGGAAAGACAGTGCTCATCCAGGAGCTGATACGAAATATCGCTACAGAACATGGCGGATATTCTATTTTTACCGGAGTCGGAGAGCGTTCCCGTGAAGGTAATGACCTCTGGTCTGAAATGAAAGAGTCAGGAGTACTCGAAAAGACAGCTTTAGTGTTCGGTCAGATGAACGAGCCGCCTGGAGCGCGTATGCGTGTGGCGGAGACAGGACTTACGATGGCGGAGTATTTCCGTGACGAAGAGCATAGGAACGTACTTCTGTTTATCGACAATATTTTCCGTTTCACACAGGCAGGTTCCGAGGTGTCTGCGCTGCTTGGGCGTATGCCGTCAGCCGTAGGATATCAGCCAACACTGGCAACAGAGATGGGTGAACTGCAGGAGCGTATCGCTTCCACAAAGAACGGTTCCGTTACATCAGTGCAGGCAGTATACGTGCCGGCTGACGACCTGACTGACCCGGCGCCGGCGACTACATTCGCCCATCTGGATGCGACTACCGTTCTGTCCAGAAAGATTGTTGAGCAGGGTATTTATCCGGCCGTAGATCCGCTGGAGTCCAGTTCACGTATTCTTGAGGCGGATATTGTCGGTGAAGAGCACTATGAAGTGGCGAATAAGGTTATCGCAATCCTTCAGAAATATAAAGAGCTGCAGGATATTATCGCAATCCTTGGTATGGAAGAACTTTCCGATGAGGATAAAGCGACTGTCATGCGCGCAAGAAAGATCCAGAGATTCCTGTCACAGCCGTTCTTCGTAGCTGAGACATTTACAGGAACTCCCGGTAAATACGTACCGCTGAAAGAGACAATCCGCGGCTTTAAAATGATCATCGACGGTGAGATGGATGAATATCCGGAGTCCGCATTCTTCAATGTGGGAACTATCGAAGATGTGATCGAGAAAGCAAAAGCGGAATCGGCAGAAGCGTAAGAGTGCAGAATAGAACAGGAGTGTATGCATAATGGATACATTTGGTCTGAAAATCATAGCAAGTGATAAGGTATTTTACGAGGGCCGCTGCAAAAAACTCATTATCCCAGCTCCCGACGGAGAAAAAGGAATCCTGCCGAACCACGAGAACATGGTCATAGCCATTACCGTAGGTACCGCAAAGCTTCAGCTTGTCGGTGAGGATGAATGGAGAGACCTTGCCGTAGGAACCGGATTCGCAGAGATCGTAAACAACCGTGTCACTTTACTTGTAGATACTGCCGAGAAACCTGAAGATATCGACGTCCGTCGCGCTCAGGAGCAGCAGGAACGGGCCGAGGAACAGATGAGGCAGAAACAGAGTATACAGGAATATTATCATACCCAGGCATCCCTTGCCCGTGCGATGACCAGACTAAGAGTCGCCCAGGACAAGAAGTGGAACATATAGCAACAACTCAGCCATGGAGAAAACTGTGCAAAATCATGCTTGCATGAATTTTTGCACAGTTTTTTCTTTTAATATCATATTCTGCATGATTTTGTTTAATTTGTTCTCGATTTTTACGGACATGAGGGGATTGGTTGCCCGGGGAAATTAAGTGTGCTATCCTGAGAAAAATTACAATTGCCAGGGAGGATCAACAGTGAATGATAAAATAATGTTTGGTGTTTCTACTTCCAGTTATCAGATTGAGGGAGCCGTTCATGAAGACGGTCGTACAGATTGTATCTGGGATACTTATTCCAAAGAATTTGGAAATATTTTAAATGGAGATACCGGTGAAGATGCCTGTGACCATTATCACAGATACCGGGAAGATATTGGATTGATCAGGGAACTGGGAGCTGATATCTATCGGTTTTCAATTTCATGGAACAGGATATATCCGGAAAAAGACAGATATAATCCCTCGGGGATGGCATTTTACAGGAATCTTTTAAAAGAACTAAAAGAAAAGGAAATCAAAGCTTGCGTGACAATTTATCACTGGGATCTTCCACAATGGGCACAGAATCTGGGAGGGTGGGAAAACAGAGAATGTGTCGCATGGTATCTTCAGTTTGCGGAAAAGCTTTTTGAAGAGTTGGATGATGACGTATCTATGTGGATTACTCATAATGAGCCATATTGTTCCGGATTTCTGGGATATTATAAAGGAGAACATGCTCCAGGCAGAAAGACACCGGATGGAGGTCTCAAAGCAGTTCATCATCTTCTTTTATCTCACGGGAAAGCGGTGGAAATGTATCGGAAAAAAGGCGGAAAACATCCAATTGGCATTACACTGAATCTTGGATATATGTATCCGTCTTCGGACAGTGTATCTGATCATCTGGCATGCCGTATGGCTGACGGATATACGAACCGGTGGTTTTTGGACGCCCTGTTCAGAGGGAAATATCCGAACGACATGCTAACATATTTTGCGGCCAGATATGGAATAGATTACTCGTTTATACAGCAGGGGGATATGGAATGTATATCTGTGCGTACCGACTTTTTGGGAATCAACCATTACTCCAGCACTACCGTAAGGTATGCGCCGTATGCGTCTGAACTTTTTGAGTCGTGTGTTACCCAGAAAGCAAAGACTTCAATGGGATGGGATATTGATCCGGAGGCTTTTGAAAATCTGATCGTCAGAGTGAGGAAGGAATATACAGAGATTCCGGTTTATATTACGGAAAATGGTTCTGCATGGCAGGATGTTTTGGATCAAGGTTGTGTTCATGACGCAGACCGTACATTATACATGGAAAAATATATTGATATAGTAGATCGCCTGAATGAAAAAGGAATGAATATCAAAGGATACTTTTGCTGGTCGCTGTTGGATAATTTTGAATGGCCGTCAGGATATTCTCAGAGATTTGGAATTGTATATGTGGATTATCTTTCTCAAAAAAGGATAAAAAAAGACAGTTACTTCACTTATCAACATATTATAGAGAAACATAGAAAACAGCCACATTGAAAAATATGATACAGATTACTGCCGTATTAAGCACCCAGAGCTTAATGCGGCAGTGTTGTATTATCAGGGAGAAGTAAAATATGAAAAAGAAAAGGTGGAATAATATTAAGATCAGACAGAAAATCATGCTCATTTTTTTCGGACTGCTGATACTGACCACGACGTTTACACTGATCATAACCTGGCAAAGCAACCGTGAAGAATCGGAGCGGCAAATGCAGGAAATGTCAGATCAGACATTAAATGCACTGGATAATTCCCTGAACCTGATCGTAAATCAGGTTCAGCAGGGGAGTTATACTATATTTTGGAATCCGGCGGTGCAGAATATTCTTGCAGAGATAGGAAACAGAGAACCCGATCCGTCTACCAGGACGATTGTTGAAGAAAGTCTTATTAATATGATGCTGGCCGGAGATTATATATCATCAATCATTCTTTATGACGAATATGGAAATAGTTATGACTGCGTCCGATCGGGAACAATGGTAAAAAATAAGATTAATATTGAAGAAATGCCATGGTATGCAGAAGCGGAAGAAGAGGACGGGGAATTTATCTTTGTACCAGACTCAGGGGTAGCTTCCTTTTCGCCAAAAGAAAATGTGCTTTCTATGATTAAACTGATCAAAAGCAGCGATGATTATTCTGAGTTGGGAGTTGTGGTGATTAATATAGCAGAAAGCGTCATACAGCAGTACTTTAACGAAATAGGTGGAGAATACGGAATGCAGTTTTATGTGTTGAATCATGAAGGAGTTCTGTTTGAATCCAAAGAGGTAAAAGAAAAAAACAATATTTCAGATATACAGAAACATATTTTGCGAGAGCCATCGTTTTATCGTCAGATAGATGGTGAGAGAACGCTGATCAATTCAATTGATTCCCAGGTAGCAGGATGGTCTTTGGTCAGTCTGACTCCTGTAGAAAATATCAGGCCGGCTGCTTCCATAGGCACGACTGTCATACTGCTACTTGTAAATGCCTTGTTTATCCTGATATGCGGTGAGTTTATCCGGCATGTTTTGAGCAACCCTCTCAAAGAGATGGAGGAACATATCCATAGTGATGAGAAGAGAGGGCTTCATCCGATGAAAGTAGATAAAGATGCGCAGGATGAAATCAGTCAACTGAAAAAAGTCTATAACGCGATGCAGGAATCAATCCACAAACTGATCGTAAAGATAAAAGAAGAAGATGAAACGATCCGAAAAAATGAGCTTGAGTTGATCCGTGCCCAGATTAACCCGCATTTTTTGTACAATACACTGGATGCGATCAGTGCTATGGCTCTGATTGGTGACGGGGAGAATTGTTTTAAAATGACAAGGGCTCTGGAACTGTTTTACAGAGACAGTCTGAGCAACGGTGGCAGTCTCGTAACCGTAAGAGACGAGATTAACAGTATAAAAAATTATATGACCATTATTAATATGCGTTCGGATCTAGAAATAAAAACAGAATATGAAGTTGAAGAAGGACTTGATCAGGAACTGATGTTGAAATTACTGATACAACCATTTGTTGAGAATGCCGTCCAGCATGGCCTGAGGGGGAAAGATGGCGGTGTGATTAAAATTCATATATATAGAAAAGAGGATAACATTGTCATTGTTGTTTCGGATAACGGATGCGGTATGACAGCGGAAAGGGCAGAGGCGCTTCTGTCGGAAAATGGACGACAGAAAAAGAATGGATTTGGAGTATACAGCGCTGCGGAACGGATCAGGCTGTTTTATAACGTTGGGAAACCGATCATGATTCAGAGCGCTCCGGAACAAGGAACAAGCATAAAGATCATGATACGCAGGATAAAGTCCAGCTAAGAAATGTCAAGAGGTGATATGAAAAAAAGTTAAAATTTTTACAGTAGTGAAAAAGGGTAACCTTAACAGACCATTCCGCTATATTGGATTGGCTGCGAACTAAATATTGAGAGTGCCG